>JANNEJ010000965.1:0-13576 GCA_031378585.1 Acidobacteriota bacterium
CCGTGGCCGCCTCTTCGATCTCGTGAGCGTCGGGCCACCCACCGGTTCGCTCGGCCTCGGCCGCGTACGCGGCACCCGCGGTGACGTGCGCCTCGAACCGTTGCCAGTCCCCCCTGACCATCGCGCCGAGCAGCACGTCGAGCACGGTGCAGGTGCGAGATCCGACCCGAAAGACGGCACGCTTCCAGCGGGGATTGGCAAAGAGTCGAGGTGGCACGCGGATTACACCCGATTCTAGTCGGGCTGGCTGGCGGCGTCGACGAGCACACCGAAGTCCACAAGCCTCCTGACGACGGCCCGGTCCAGCTCGACGCCGGCCGCGGCGGCTGCGGCCAGGGCGCGCGCGACGGGGCGGCCATCGAAGACGTGCAGCACATCGAACAGGGCTTTCGGTACGCTCAAGGGGTCGTAGCCGCTGTAGGTCGTCACTTCGACCCGGTCGTCGCCAACCGCCGTCATGTGCAGGCTGCCCGTGCGCAGCGCCGTGGGCAGCGCCCTGGACTTGAGGTCGCGGTAGGCGGCCCGAAGCAGGTCGCACACGAGCTCCAGCTCGACGCCACCGACGCGCAGCACGTCCGCCCACGTCATCGCGTTGACCACGCCGGCCGACGCCTCGTAGAAGGCGGGCTCGCGATGTGCATACGGCCCCCACAGATCGTCGCGCCCGGCCGCGCCCGCCGTGGCATCGAGATCGGCGGCGCCAAGCGGCGGCGCATCTTCGAATCGGGTCGCGGCAGCATGGCGCAGCGCCGCCGGTCCAGTGGCCAGCGTCCGCACGCAGTGCACGGCGAGCGCTCGTTCGACCACGCGCAGCACGTCGAGCAGCGCCTTCCAGAAGCGGGCGCCGACCTCGCCCCGGTCGGCCTTGCAGTACCACGTCGTGCACACCGATTGGCGATGGCGCCAGATTCCGCAACCGCCCGTCTCGGCCTGAAAGTGCGGACAGAGCAGCTGCAGACTCTTGCCAAACGCCTCGACCCCGGCCTTGTCGTACAGCACTGCGTAGGCGGCAGGTGTCTGCAGTCCGAGCGGCGTGGCGTCACGGCGCACGGCGAGACGGGCGCGGACCGACGCGCGGCCAGCCGCCATCTGCGGGTCGGAGTCAAGCAGGATGCGGCCGACGAGGAAGTTCGGAAGCGGCGGGACGTACGAGCAGCACTTCACGCGTACATCGAAGTGAACGGCTGACGGGGGGGAGTGCGAAGAGTTCTGGGCGCGACGGCCATCCGGCGCGTCGGCCATCGCACACTGGCTGCAGGTGGCAGCGGTTTCAGCAGGAATGGGACCGCCCAGGAGCGACTCGATCCACCCGTGGTAGAGCGAGGGAAGCTGGGCGGTCGCCATGCCGGCCGACACGTCGAGCGGTGCTACTTCTTGATCCTGCCGCCCTTGACGCTTCCGCCCTGGGCCGGCTTGAGATCCTTGACGCTGACCTTTGTCGATGACTTCTTGGTTGCCATGTGGTGACCCCCGAGTACCGCCGGCGGAACGCCGACGTTCGAACGCGCACAGTCTAGCACCGCTGTCCATGGCCGGCGCAGCCGTTTTGTCATCTCATGGCGCGGCGTCGGCATCGGCCAGCACGCCCATATCAACGAGCTGCCTGACCACGGCACGGTCGATGGCCACGCCGGCCTCCGCCGCGGCGGCCAGTGCCTTCGAGGTGGGGCGGCCATCGAACACGTGCAGCACGCTCACGAGCGCCGCCGGCACGGTCAAGGGGTGGTAGCTGTTATAGCTCGTCAGTTCCACGACATCCCTGGACACGAGCGACATGTGAATCGTGCCGGCGTGAAGGGCGCGCGGCACACGACCCGAGATCAGCTCGCCGTACGCGGCCCGCAGCACGTCGGCCGCCAGTTCAAGTTCCACCCCGCCGGCCCGGCGGACTTCGTCCCATCCCATGGCGCCGACCAGGCGGGCGGCGGCCTCGTAGAACGCCGGCTCGTGCTCGAAGCAGCGGCCCCACAGCGCGCGGCCGCCGGGGTCGGGCGCCCCATCGAGATCCAAGGCTCGCAGCCTGATCGGGGACACTGGGTAGAAGGTCGATGCCGCGTGTTGGGTGGCTTCGGGTCCCGGTGCCAGCGTGCGCACGCAGTGCACCGAGAGCGTGCGTTCGACAACGCCGAGCAAGTGACGCAACGCCTGCCAGAACCGCTGGCCCACGGCGCCGCGCACGTACTTGCAGAACCAGGTCGTGCAGACCGACTGGCGGTGCCGCCAGATGCCGCAGCCGCCCGTGTCGGTCAGGTAGTGAGGGCAGCGCAAGTGGACGGCGCGACCAAACGTCTCGGCGCCGCCCTGCCGGTAGAGCGTGGCAAACACCGGCGGCTGTGCCAGACCCAGTGGCGTGACGCCGACGCCCGCGGCGATGCGGGCCCGCACCGACTCCCGCCCACGGGCCATTTCGGGAGACAGATCGAGCAGGATCCGACCGACGAGAAAGTTCGGGAGCGCGGGCACGTAGGTACAGCACTTCACGTGCGGGTCGAAGAAGAACGTGTTTCCAGAATCGGGTGACGAGGCTGCGAGCTCGGGGAGCATCGCACAGGTGTTGCAGGTGGCTTCGGACTCGGCGGGAATGACACCGCCCAGCAGCGCCTCGATCCACGGGTGGTAGAGCGAGGGCAACTGGGCGGCGGCGGCCGGACGGCTCGGACGGGCCACGTCGTTGCTCGGCCGGTTCGTGCGTGAGACTACGCGCGCCTCGGCGCTACTTCTGCGCCCTTAGGCCGCCCTTGACGCTGCCGCCCTTGCTCGCCTTCAGATCCTTCACGCTGACCTTCTTTACGGGCTTCTTGGTCGCCATGTGTATCCCTCCTGTCGACCGGCGGGGTGCCGGTCTGGAATTGACGCGCGCAGTTTAGCACGCTCACTTTCGAATAGCGCGAATCGCGCTCCGAGTCCCTCGGGAGCGACGGAGCAGGCGTCGTCAGGACGGCCGACCCCGCTTGTGACCTTACGGCTTTCGGTAGGTGCTCACCGCGGGCAGCCGCGAGCCCGTACCGGGCGGCGGTGCCGGCTCGCCCACCACGTTCATCGTGATCGACCCGATGCCGTCAATCGAGGCCGTCATCTTCTCGCCCGGCTTCAGGAAGCGCTCGGCGCCGCGATAGGCCTGGCCCATCCCCGTGCCGCCCGAGGTGCCGTTGTTCACGACGTCCCCGGGATAGAGCGTGATGATCGACGACCCGTACTCGATGAGCTCGTAGATGGAGTGGATCATGTCGGCCGCGCCGGCCTCCTGCATCACCTTGCCGTCGACGGTGAGCGTCTGGCGCAGGCGCTTCATCGGATCGCCGTAGAACTCTTTCGGCACGATCCAGGGACCCATCGGCGCGAACGTGTCGTGGCCCTTGCCGACGAACCAGTCGGAGCCGGGCCGCGAGTCGGGCGGCCGGCCGCCGCGGTCCGACACGTCCACGGTGACCATGTAGCCGAAGATGTGCTCGACGGCCTTGTCGGCCGGCACGTACTTGGCGGCGCGGCCGATGACGATGCCGAGTTCCACTTCCCAGTCCACCCGGTCTCGGCCGTGGGGAATGACCACGTTGTCGCCGTCGCCCGCCACCGCGCCACGCGTTGGCTTCAAGAACAGGTACGGCACGCCGCGCTTGGCGCGACGTTCGGCTTCGGCCTTCTTCTGTTCCTCGGCCGTGCCCGTCTCGCCGACGTGCGTGTAGAAGTTGACGGCGGCGTTCAGCATCTTGCCCGGCATGAGCGGCGCCAGGATGTCCACGCTCTTCACGTCGTGCACGTAGGCCGGGCGCTGCGCGCCGGTGAGCCGGTTGCCGCGCACAAGGCTGTTGACGATCTCGTAGAGGCGCGTCTTCTTGCCGTATTCATAGCGGCCGATGAGGTCCACCATCGTCGGTGGCATCGGAATGGGCGGGTACGCCGGATCGCGCTGCAGCACACGATTCGCCGCCGCCAGGTCCACGACGAGTGTGTCGCGCAGCACGATGCCGATGCGCGGCTCCCCGGCGATGTCGAACGTGCCGAGTTTGAACGGCTCGGCGCTGCTGATGGACGGATCGCCTTGCGCGCGCGCCGCCGCCGGACTTCCAAGGACGGCCAGGGCCGTCAGAACTGCCAGAGCTCTCATCTTCTCTCCTCCGCGAATGCCTCCTTTGTAGCAGGCGCCGCCCGCCGCCGCGGGTAAAACGATGTCTAGGAGATGTCTGCAACTTGTCTCCAGCTCGCAGTGCCGCCGTGATAGACAACTCGCAGACAAACCTGAGACATGGTTTGACACCGCGCCCACCCGCGAACCGCTACGCTCTCGGCCATTGACCGGCTCCGGCAAAGGATGGCTTCACATGGTGGCTGCTGCACGACTCCTGGTGTGCGTGATGGGTGTGTTCATCGCCGTGTCCTCCCCGACGTTCGCCCAGCAACGAGGGGCGATTTCTGGTCGAGTACTCGACCCCGACGGGCTCGCGCTGCCGGGCGCAACCGTGGTGATTACCAACGCGGGAACCGGCTTCACGCGGGAATCGGTCACCGCCGACACCGGTGCCTACTCGGTGCCGAACCTCGAGCCCGGCACCTATAACGTGGCCGTCACGATGGCTGGATTCGGCAACGCCACCCGCACTGGGCTGGTGCTGGCACCGGGTTCGCTCGTCACGCTCGAACTGAAGCTCGCGGTCGCCGGCCTTCAAGAGAACCTGGTGGTGACGGGCGAGGCGCCGCTGGTTGAACGCACCAGCAACCAGATCGGCGGCACCTTGTCGCGGCGCGAGATCGAAGAGGTGCCGTCGAACTTTCGCAACTTCACCGGCCTCACCCAGCTCATCCCGGGAATGACGCCGAACCCCGCGACCTCCACCTTCGAGGGCGGCCAGGTGGTGGCCAACGGATCGCCGTCGCAGCAGAACGTCTACCTGATCGACGGGATGTACAACAACGACGACCGTCTGGGCGGCAGCCAGGGCACCCAGGTGCGCCTCGTGCTCGACAACATCGAGGAGTACCAGGTGCTGGCCAACCAGTACAGCTCGGAGTACGGCGGCGGTGCCGGCGCGATCATCAACATGGTGACCCGGGGCGGCACCAATGACATTCGCGGCCGCGTCTACTCCTAGCTTCCGCGACGAGACGCTCAACGCCCGCGGCAAGTTCCTGCCCGACGGACAGCCCAAGCCACCCGAGCGCACGCTGCAGGCCGGCTTCGGCCTCGGCGGACCGATTGTCAAGAACCGCGCCCACTTCTACTTCACCTACGAGCGCGACAACGAGGACATCGCCGGCCAGAAGCGCTTCCCGGCCGCGGCGGCGCCGCTGGCCGTGGACCAGGTCGGCTTCTTCACGGTGCGCGCCAACAACTACTTCGCGCGCGCCGACCTGCAGCTGAACGACCGCAACTTCATCAACGGGCGCTGGCTGCTCGAGGACGCGGCGTCGCGCGGCGAGGGCTTCAACACCAACAACGAGACCCCCGACGCCAAGGTCTGGGAGGCCGACCACGACACGCTGTGGGCCGGCACCTATACCAGCGTGCTCACCGACCGGCTGTCGAGCGTCACGCGCTTCGGGCGCATCGGCGAGGAGTTGACGACGGCGCCGGAAGGGTTCTTCAACGACAAGGCCGAAGCCATCGGCTTCGGCGGCCGCGACCCGTTCTCGATTGGCCAGCGCAACGTCCACGCCAGCTACATCACCGGCACCGGTGGTAGCGGGCCGACCACGGTGATCCGCACCTATGTCGTCGACCAGGCGTTCAGCTACTTCGTGCCCAACCTGTTCGGCGGCGAGCACACCTTCAAGGCCGGCGGCGGCTACAGCTGGAACAACATGGACCCGCGCTCGACCTTCGATTCCGGAACCTTCCAGTTCCGTACTGATGCGCCCTACAACCCGGCCGATCCCAGCACCCATCCCTTCCAGTTCGACGTGGTCGTCGGCCCGAAGAGCGACTACGGCTACGACGTGGTGTCGAAGGATCAGCGCCGGTACCTCTTCGCCGAGGACAAATGGAGCCTCACGAGCAACGTGACCCTCAACCTGGGCCTGCGCTGGGACAACCACCTGCAGACGCCCAACCACGACAACGCCTTCGCGCCGCGCGGCGGGTTCGCCTGGGACGTGCGGGGCACCGGGCGCACCGTCGTCCGCGGCGGCGTCGGCAAGTTCTACGCCTACGTGCCGGTGGTACACGACCTGACGTTGAAACAGAGCGGCGTCAGGACGCTGTTTCCGAGCATCTCGATCAACGCCGCCAGTCCGTCGGGCGCGATCGTGCTTCTCCCCGACATGATCAACGACACGCAAGGCAACCGGGGCGTCGCCCGGTTGTCTCCCGCCGGCCAGGCCGTGCTGAACGCGCTGCGCGACCAGGTCGTTGCCGGCACGGCGTTCAACCGCAACCCGCGCATTGACAGCGCCGACCGGAAGATGCCCCACACCTGGTCGTGGAGCGCCGGTGTGAGCCAGGAGCTGTTCAGACAGATGGCCGTGTCGGTCGACTACGTGGCCAACGCCTCGCGCGATCAGCTCGGCGTCGTCGACATCAACGAGCCGGTCAACGGCGTGCGGCCGGGCGTGGCCGCGTTCGACCCGAACGGGACGGTCATTCCGGTTGAGGCCCGCGGGGTCAACTTCCAGCGCGTGCTGCAGTCGCAGACCAGTTCCGTCTTCGACGGCGACTACAAGTCGCTGCAGGTGTCGCTGGTGAAGCGCATGTCCAACCGCTGGAGCAGCCGCCTGGCCTACACGCTGCAGCGCAGCAACTACGTGGGCACCGGCAATCCCGACGCGCGGCGGGTCTGGCTCGACAACGACCCGCGTGCCGACTACGGCGAGTTCCAGTTCAACCGCACGAACGTGTTCGCCGCCAGCGGCAGCTGGAACCCTTGGCGCACGCTCACCCTGGCCACCGTGGTCAGCAAGATCACCGGCGCGCCGATCAACGAGACGGTCGGCCGCGACGTCAACGGCGATCTCGACAACAACGACCGGCCGATCCGCGGCCTCGACGACCTGCTGCGGCCGATCGAGTCGGAGCTCGACTCGGCGGGACGCGCCGTGCCGTACGGGATCCGCGGGCCAGGCTCGTTCCTCGTCGACCTGTCGGCCCGCTATCAGTTACCCCTCGGCGGCCGGCTCGAGAGCCTCGATCTCTTCTTCGACGTGTTCAATGTCTTCAACCGTCTGAACGAGATCGCGCCGACCGGCAACCGCTCGTCGCCCAACTTCCTGATCCCAACGGCGGCGCAGTTCCCGCTGCAGTCGCAGCTCGGCATCCGGCTGCGTTTCTGAGGCCACGGACTATGCGGGCTCTCGGGATCGCGGCGCTGGTCGGCATGGCGCTCGTCTGCAGTGCTGTCTCCGCCGCCGCCCAGATGGAGCTGGGTGTCATCAAGGGACGCGTGGTCGACGAGGCCGGCCAACCGCTACCAGGCGTGACCATCCGACTCGTCAACCTCGACCGCGGACGCGAGGTGACGGTCACCACGGACAAAGACGGCCGCTTCTACCGCCGGGGCCTGCAGGCGGTCGAGTACGAGCTGACCGTCCAGCGCGAGGGCTTTCAGCCGGTCAACGACAAGGTGAAGCTAACGGCCGGCACCGACCGGAACTTCGACTTCAAGCTGGCCAAGGCCGCCGTCGGGGGGTCGAAGGAATTCCAGGACGGCGTCACCGCGTTCAACAGCGGCAACTTCGAGCTGGCAGCAACACGGTTCCAGGCGGCCATCGCGCAGGCGCCGACGGTCGCGCCGCTCCACGTGAACCTGGCGCTGGCCTATTTCCAGCTGAAGCGGCCGGCGGAAGCCGTCGCCAGCCTGGAGAAGGCCGCGGCGCTGGCCCCGAACGATGCCGCCATCCAGTACCAGCTCGGCAGCGCCTATGTCGACACCCAGGCCTACGACAAGGCCGTCGCGGCGCTCGAGATGGGTCTCTCGGCCACACCTGATCTCGCGAAGGATCCGCTCGCCGCTGAGGCGGCATCGACGCTCGGCGCCGTGTACTTCGCACAGGGCAAGGTGCCGGAGGCCGAGGCGCAGTTCCAGCGGGTGCTCGCCGCCAAGCCGGGCAACGCCGGGGCGACGCTCGGCATGGCCAAGGTCGTGTTCAGCAAGGGCGACGCCGCCGTGGCGCTCGAGCTGTTCGAGCAGGTCGTGACCGCCCACCCGGGCACGCCCGAGGCGGCGCAGGCGGCGACCTTCATCAAAGAGCTCAAGAAGGGCAATCGTTAAGGAGGCATTCGTGATCAAGCACATCGGCGCCGTGTGCGCGGCTGTCGCGCTTCTGTTCACCGCCGCGACCCTCGCCCAGAAGGGCGGGGGCGACGAGACCGGGCCGTACGACGTGGTGGCCGGCTGGCCGCAGAACTACTGCGGCGACGGATTCGTCATCGGTTCCACCGGCGGCATCTGGGCCGAGAGCCCTGACCGCGTCTACATCTTCAGCCGCGGCTGCCTGCCCGCGATCAAGGACGACCGCGGCGCCGCTCAGAACTTCATCCCGGCTCGCAACGCCTCCGGCTATGACCTGGCGCAGAAGGACCCGGCCCGTCATCCGCGGTGGGACCACGTCTTCAACGTCGTCGATCGCAACGGCAAACTGATCGAGTCGTGGGAGCAGCACAACGCGAAGTTCGTGCGGCCGCACCGCGTGCTCGTCAACCCGTACGACCCGGATCGGCACGTGTGGCTCGTGGACGACGGCGCCCACGCCATCTACAAGTTCACGCGCGACGGCAAGACGCTCGTGATGACGGTGGGCACGCCGATGCAGCCGGGCGACGATGGCACGCACTTCAACCGGCCGACCGACATCGCCTGGCTGCCCGACGGCACGTTCTTCGTGAGCGACGGCTACGTCAACACGCGTGTGGCCAAGTTCGACAAGAACGGCAAGTTCCTGATGACGTGGGGACAGAAGGGCAACGAGCCCACCGAGACGCGTCCCGGCTACATGAACACCGTGCACGCCATCGCCATCGACAAGAATCGCCGCATCTACATCAGCGACCGCGCCAACTCGCGGATCCAGGTCTTCGACGAGAACGGCAAGTTCCTCGACGCCTGGCCGAACGTCCGCCGGCCCTACTCGGTGCTGCTCTCCCAGGATCAGCACCTGTGGGTGGCCGACGGCACGACCCAGAAGTTCACCAAGTTCGACCTGACCGGAAAGCTGCTCTACTCGTGGGGCACCTTCGGGGCGTTCCCGGGCGGCTTCTGGGGCGTGCACCAGTTCCACACCGACAGCGAGGGCAACCTCTACACGGCCGACGTGCACGTCGGCCGGCCGCAGAAGTTCCGGCCGAAGAAGGGTGCGGATCCGGCGCACATCATCGGCCCCTATATGCGCGGCACGAACAACTAGGGGCTGGGGACTCGGGCGGGTAACAGCAGACGCGTTCACGTGCCGGGCGTCACGCGGCCAGCCCGGCCAGCACAGATCGGGAGACCCACAATGCGAACGCCACTTCGATCGCACACGCTCGTCGTGTTGTCGTTGGTCGCCACCGCCGCGTGCAGCGCACCTCCGCCAGACGGTGATCCGGCGCCGGCCGCACCGGCGCCGGTCGTGGCGCAGGAACGTGGCGGGCAGGAGGAATTCGGTCCCTACCAACCGGTGCCGCACTGGCCGCAGCCTCTGCCGGACGGACCCGATGGCGTGAAGCACGACGGCTGGACCTGGGGCTCGGTGGGCGCGGTGTTTGCCGAGAGCCCCGATCGCATCTGGATCGCGCAGCGCGGCGAGCTGCCGCTGCCGCCGGGCGCGAAGCCATGGACGCCGTACGCGATGTTGACGCCGTCGCGTGGCAGCGCCACCGGCAACGACGACGGCCTGGGCGCCACCTGTGAGCCGACGCCCAAGCGCGGTTGGGAACGCCGCTACCATCATGTGATCTTCGTCGTCGACCGCGCTGGCGCGATGGTACAGCAGTGGCCGCAGCACGACGCGCTCTTCGCCGCGCCGTGTGGCCGCGGCCCCCACAAGATCAAGATGAGCCCGTACGATCCCGAGAAGCACGTCTGGGTGTTCGACGACCAGCTCCACGTGATCTACAAGTTCACCTACGACGGGACGCTCGTGCTGACGCTCGGCACCAAGGGCCAGCGCGGGCGCGACGCCGGCCGGCTGTTCGATCGTCCGACCGACATCGCCTGGCTGCCCGACGGCACCTTCTTCATCACCGACGGCTACGGCGGCACGCGCGTCGCGAAATTCGACAAGGACGGCAGGTTCCTCATGGACTGGGGCGCGCCGCCCAAGGACGCGAGCAATCCCGGCCCCAACGAGTGGAACACCGTGCACAGCATCGCGATCAGCGACGATCGCCGGCTGTTCATCGTCGACCGCGGCCATCGTCGCATCCAGGTCTTCGACGAGCACGGCAAGTTCCTCGACATGTGGGGCACCGGCGTGCGTTCGTCGCCCTACGCACACTTCATCTCCACCGACCAGTTCCTGTGGATCGCCGACGGCGGCACGATGCGGATGCTCAAGTACGACTTGAATGGTCGCTATCTTTACGGCTGGGGCGGCCCAGGTGGCCAACTCGGGCAGTTCAACGGCCCCCATTCGCTCACCGTGGATCAGGAAGGCAATCTGTACACCGCCGAGGTGTTCGGTGGCCGCGTGCAGAAGTTCCGGCCGAAGCCGAATGCCGATCCGGCGAAAGTGATGGGGCAGGAACCCCGGTATCGCGCCGGCAGCTAGCTGATATGGAGTGGTCGACGAGTTCGGCGGTATGCAGTCACATGACATGCAGTCACATGGCCCCTTGACGCACCTCCGCGCCAGGCGTAGGGTGACGGTAGACGCATCGAACGCCGCACGGCGGGGGCCCGATGAGTCGTCCTGAACCCAGGCCCCCACTCGGAAGGAGGTCGCACGGTGACGACAGTCGCGAGCGAGGATCCACCGGGCTCTACCAGACCCGACTGACGCGTGCGCCGCGGCTCCATGTGAGCGCTGCGCGCCGCCTGCGGAAGTGACATCACCCAGGCTTTTGTCTGAATCCGCTCCGGCACCCACGTGCCGTCACGCGGTGTGGTGATAGACAACCCGTGGACGCCGGCGCGTCACGACGCCGGGAGGTCGTGGCGCCCACGTAGCAGGGGCACCCGGACGTGAATACACGGCTCACGAACGTGAGTGGGGAAAGGGCATCCAGATCACCGGATGCCCTTTCTTTTTTGGGGCGAACGACGTGCGCTGTGCTCAGCGCGCGGTGACGCGCGGCGCCTTGCGGTCGAGCGGCGCACCCGCATCGGGCGCGAGCGACACGCCAAGGATGCCGGCCAGCGATCGCCCTGGTTGCTCGAGGTCTTCACGAGCACGTCGTGCGCGGGCCCCGAGTAGAAGCCGTCCATCACGTCCAGGCCGAACGCCGGACGATAGGAAGCATTAGCAGGCCGACGTCGTAGAGCGCTCACGCACTCCACAGCGACGTTTCGCGCCGGATTGGCTCAGTCTTCTCGAATCACAGGTTCCGCGGCTCGTGCCGCTCTGCGCACTTCGGTAGAATGGCAGGGTGAAGGAATTAGCCCAATTGCTCAATGAGATGCAGCAGGCAGGCGTGATTACCAACTACGCGCTGTTCGGCGCCGTCGCACAAATGCGGTATACCGAAGCCGTGGCGACGCTGGATGCCGACGTGCTTGTGGCGGTGGCCGATCCCGACCGGATTGACGTGCTCCGTGGGGCCTACGAATTCTGCGCGGCCAAGGGGTTCCACCCGGAGGGCGAGGCCGTTCGCGTCGGTGCATGGCCCACCCAGTTCGTGCCCGCATTCAGCCCGCTGACTGAAGAAGCCATGGCGCAAGCGGAGACCGCCGACTTTGAGGGCGTGCCTTTTCGTGTGACCCGCGCTGATCATCTCGCCGTCATTGCGCTGAGCGTTGGACGAGTCAAGGACCTGACGCGCATTCTGGCCTTACTGGAATCCGGCGCCGTCAGCCGCGAGCAGATCGCGAGTCTGGCACTACGACACGAATTGACTGATGCCTGGCGTCGATTCGAACAGAGGTTCTTGAATGACTGACGTTGCAGGCCTGTTGGCACGGCAGACAGAATGGCAGAAGCAACGCAAGTTGCTGACCTGGCCGGAGAAAGTCCGGATGGCTGAACGAATCCGCGACAGCCTCTGTCAACTGCGCCCGCAGGCCAAGCCATTGTCGGTGCCACCGAAGCCGTGAGGCTCTGACTCAGCGCGCCACCGTCGGCGTCGCCGTCCAGATCTCCGCCTGCCGGACACGAACGGCGCGAAGCCTCGGGTGAACCAGGCCAGGCGCGTGCCCTCGAGGTTCTCGGACCGCTCCTGTTCGAACGCCACCACCCACTGGCCGTCGGGCGACACCGACGGGTACCGCACGCACCAGGCGGATGTAGGCCTCGTGCACGAGGCCGGTGGGCTGCAGGGTGTGATTGGTGCGCTCGTCGCGGAGGTGGGCGGCGGCCAGCTTGCGCATTTCCTCGTAGACGATCGGCGTCAGGACCCGAACAGCGTCCTCGTCGCCCGCGCTCCAACGTTCCAGTAGTTCTGTAACCTCGCCCGTCGGAATGGCTCAGATTCAGTTAAGGAGGAGTTAGAATTCCCGCCACGGTGCGCCCGACGTCGCCGTGGAGTACGTGAGTCAATTCTTGCCTTCAATCGGGCCCCCGTCGCCCGGCCAGGACCAGCATCATGATCGGCACCAAGCTCGGCCCCTACGAGATCCTCGCGAAGTTGGGCGCGGGTGGCATGGGAGAGGTCTACAAGGCGCGCGACACCCGGCTCGACCGTACGGTGGCCGTCAAGACGCTGCCACCCCACATCGCCGCGGCGCCCGGGTTCCGCGAGCGGTTCGAGCGGGAGGCGCGCGCCATCTCGCAGTTGAGCCACGCCAACATCTGCGCGCTGTTCGACGTGGGTGAGCAGGGCGGCACCAGCTTCCTCGTGATGGAGCATCTCGAGGGCGAAACGCTCGGCGACCGGATTGCCAAGGGGCCTGTGCCCATCGCGCAGGCGCTGACCTGGGCGATGCAGATCGCCAGCGCCCTCAACGCCGCGCACCGCCAGGGCATCCTGCATCGGGATCTCAAGCCCGGCAACGTCATGGTCACCGCCTCGGGTGTGAAGCTGCTCGATTTCGGTCTGGCGAAGATCGTGACCGGCGCGATCGACGGCAGCGGCGCGCTCTCGGTCACCGCCCCGCCCACGCAGTCGGCGCCGCTCACGGCGCAGGGCACCATCCTGGGCACGTTCCAGTACATGGCGCCCGAGATGGTGGAGGGCGAGGAGGCCGACGCACGCGCCGACATCTGGGCCTTCGGCTGCGTGCTGTACGAGATGCTCACCGGGCGGCGGGCGTTTGCCGGCAAGAGCCAGGCGAGCCTGTTTGGCGCCATCCTGAAAGAAGACGCCCCCTCGGTGTCGGCGGTGGTGCCACAGGTGCCGCCGGCGCTCGACCGCATCGTCCGCACCTGTCTGGCGAAAGACCCGAACCAGCGGGTGCAGAGCGCGCACGATCTGCTGCTGAACCTGCAGTGGGTGGCGGAAGGCGGATCAGCCGCCGGCGTGCCGGCACCGGTGCTGGCGGGGCGCAAGTCGCGCGACCGCGCGGTGTGGGCGGCGGTG
>JANNEJ010000979.1:0-1694 GCA_031378585.1 Acidobacteriota bacterium
CGAGCGGCTCGACCGCGGCTACGAGGCGTTTGCCGAGTGCCGCACGAACATCTCGAGGCCGCCCACCGAGTACCTGAAGCACTTCTACTACGACACGGTGAACTTCGACGTCAACGCACTGATGTGCGCCGTGCAGTTTGCCGGCGCCGACCACATCCTGGCCGGCAGCGACTACCCGCATCAGATCGGCAGCATCCAGAAGATGAAGACCGCGCTCGCGAGTCTGCCGCTGCCCGACGACCAGAAAGCGCTCATCTTCGGCGGCAACACGAAGCGGGTCTACGGACTGTGATGACGACAATCCTTCGACATACGGTCGTGGCGGCGGTGCTGCTTGCGATGCCCGCCAGCGCGTTTGCGACCTGGTCGGTGATCGCGCTCGACGCACAAACCGGGCAGGTGATCATCGCCTCGGCTACATGTGTCCGCCAGGCGGGCTTTCCTGCCCGTGCGCCAAACGGCGCGCGCGACCTGATGGACGTGCAGGCCGTGATCGTGCCCGGGCTCGGCGTGGCCGCGTGTCAGGCCGGCGTGGACAACACGCGCAAGAACCAGATGCTGGTCTACAACGAGATCAAGAAGGGCACGCCGCCCGCCACGATCATCGAGCTGCTGCAGCAGGATCCCGATGTGCAGCGCCGCCAGTTCGGCATCGTCATGATGCCCCAGGGCGCGACGGTAACGGCGCGCAACAACCGCGCCGGCTTCAGCGGCAGCGGCAACTCGGTGTCGTCACTCTACTTCGGCGGCCAGGTGGGCGACATCCATTACCAGGTGCAGGGCAATACGCTGCTCGGCGATCAGGTGGTGCACCAGGCCGCGCTGGCCTTCACGCGCGCCATCGGCACGATGGCCGACCGCGTGATGGCGGCCATGGAGGCGGCCGACGCCAACGGCGGCGACCATCGCTGCAACTGCGGCAACAACCCGCTCGACTTCGTGCCGTGCGACAACAAGACCGCGCACGTCGCCACCCTCGTCATTGCCAACAAGGACGACCAGGTGGGCGTGACGCACAACGACGGCAAGTACTTCGCCTTTCTCAGCGTGACCGACGACAACATCACGAAAGGCGAGAGCGCCAATCCGGTAAAGACCTTGCGGATGCGATTCGACGCCTGGAAGAAGGCCGGGGCGCAGCGCACGGCGGCGCCGGGGCCCACGCCCTATCGGCCCGCACAGTAAGTTCGGCTAGACCGAGGTGTCGATCCCGGCACCCGAGGCTCGACTATTCGTCAGAGGTTTCCCATGGCCAACAGCACTCAGACCTACAAGACGCACGCCAAGCTCGTCCCGCTGTTCCACTACGTGTTGCTGCCAATTCTGCTCATCAACCTGGTGGCCATGCTCTACCACCTGTGGCAGAACCCCGACCTCTTACATGCGTGGTCGGTGGTCATGGCGTTTGCGTTCCTCGTCACGGCCTTCTTCGCGCGCATCTTCGCGTTGGGCGCCCAGGACCGCGTGATTCGCCTCGAGGAGCGCATGCGGCTGCGGGAACTGCTGCCCGCCGATCTGAAGGCGCGCATTCACGAGTTCACGCGGGAGCAGATCATCGGCCTGCGCTTCGCCAGCGATGCGGAACTGCCGGAGCTGGCAGCCACGGTACTGCGCGACAACGTCCAGAAGCGGGATGCGGTCAAGAAGTTGGTGAAGCACTGGCGCGCCGACGACCATCAGCTGTAGCGGCCAGG
>JANNEJ010001018.1:0-8399 GCA_031378585.1 Acidobacteriota bacterium
ATCCTGACCGCGTCCTCTGGGGCACGGACTGGCCGCACCCGAATCCGGCGTCAGGCCGCCCAGTCACCGAGGTGACGCCGCCTTTTCAGATCGACGATGGTCGTCTGCTGAACCAGTTGCCGGTGTGGGCGCCCGACGCCACGGTCCGCAAGAAGATCCTTGTCGACAACCCGGCTCGGCTCTATGGCTTCTGATGTGGCCGCCGCACACGGTGCTCACGCCGGACGTGCGGCCGCACCGAAGCCGCGCAGCGCTTCACCCATCTCGGCTCGAAGACTGGCGCCTGAGACCACCACGTCGACCATCGTCAACGAGTTGTGGGTGTGGCCACGCGCGGTGGTGTGGCGCACTGGCACGCCGGCCGCTGTCATGGCCTGCGCGTAGGCGATGCCCTCATCGCGCAGCGGATCGAACTGGCTGGTCACGATGAACGCGCTCGGCAGGTTCGACAGGTCCGTGGCTCGCAACGGCGAGGCCTTGGGCTGGCTGCGATCGGCCGGGTCGGCGTAGTGGTTCCAGAACCACCGCATCAGCGCCGCAGTCAGCCCATAGCCTTCGGCGTTCTCCACGTAGGACGGCCGGGTCATGTCCGCGTCGGTGACTGGCGCCAGCAACAGCTGGCCCGAGATCTGCGGCCTCACGGCGTCGCGCGCCTGTTGACAGGTCACTGCCGCGATGTTCGCGCCGGCGCTCCAACCGGCCACCGCCAGCGCGCCGGGGATGCCGCCGAACTCGCCGGCATGGTCGGCGAGCCAGCGTACGGCGGCCAGGCCATCGTCGGCCGCAGCTGGAAAGCGCGCTTCGGGCGCGTGCCGGTAGTTGACCGACGCGATCAACGCGTCGGAGCGCTGGCACAGATCGCGGCACAAGGGGTCGTCGGAGTCATGACTGCCGAGCACCCAGCCGCCGCCGTGGAAGTAGACGACAAGCGGGTGCGGCCCCGGGCTGGCCGGCCGGTACAGCCGGTACGCAAGCGGGCCGGCCGCGCCGGGCAGCGTGCCGTCAACGATCTCGCCCACTGCCGGGCCTGGCGGCCTGGCCGCCGACAACTGCTGCACGAAGGCCCTGGCCTCATCGACGGGCAACGAATCGACGGTCGGCAGCCCCATGGCGGCCATCCTCGCCAGCACCATCGCCACGTCGGGCTGCATGCGCCGGACCACACCGTCGTGGCAGCAAGTGCCCTGCGGGCCGGTGCGGGTGAAGCCCAGATAGTCTGCGGCCACCACCTCATCGCAGATCGTGCGGTAGGCGCCCACGCCGCCCACGTAAGGCAGGAACACCCGTGGCTTGCCCGGCACGTTGGCCCCCATGTACCAGGAGTTGGCCGTCGGGAAGAGCGTGATGTTGGCGCAGTCGTTCACGTGCATCAGCCAGCCGGCCTCGGCGGTGTCGGTGGGCTCGATCGTGGTCAGGCCGTGGCCGCGCAGGTCGGTCAGGCACTCGGCGACCCAGTCGACGTGCTGCTCGATGGACACCATCATGTTCGACAGCACCGACGGGCTGCCGGGCCCGGTGATGGTGAAGAAGTTGGGCCAGCCCACCGTCATCAGCCCGAGGTAGTTGACGGGACCGTGGGCCCATTTCTCCTTCAGCGTGCGGCCATCGCGTCCGACGATATCGACTGCGACCAGCGCGCCGGTCATGGCATCAAAGCCGGTGGCATAGACGATGGCGTCGAAGGCCAGCGACTCGCCTGCCAGATCGATGCCCGTCTCGGTGATCGTGGCGATCGGTTGGCTGCGCAGGTCGACCAGACGCACATGCGGCTGGTTGAAGGTGGCGTAGTACCCCGTGTCGACGCACGAGCGCTTGGTGCCGATGGGGTGGTCCCTGGGGCACAGCAACTCGGCGACCTGCGGATTCTCGACCGTGGCACGAATCTTTTCGCGCACCATCTCGGCCACAATCTGATTGGCCTCGGGGAACACGAGCTGGTCGGCGAAGACGCCGCCGATCGCGACCAGTTCGCCGGCCTGCCAGGCCGCCTCGAACCGTTCGCGCTGCACCTGCGGCGTCGAGAACCGTCCCATCACCTCGGTCGGCTCGCGCGGCACGCCAATGCGCGACCACTTGGCGGCGGTTCGGTAGCGCTGCCGATCCGCGTCGAGCGGCGCACGCCGCTCTGGCCGCACCGGGCCGTTGCCGGCCGGGATCGAGAAATTCGACGTGCGCTGGAACACCGTCAACTGCTGTGCCTGACCGGCAATGATCGGGATCGACTGGATGCCCGACGAGCCGGTGCCAATCACCGCCACGCGCTTTCCGGTGAAATCGACGCCGTCGTGCGGCCAGCGGCTGGTGAAGTAGACCTCGCCCTTGAAACGATCGGCACCCTCAATCTCGGGGCTCTTGGGCAGCGACAGGCAGCCACTGGCCATCACAAAGTGCTGGCAGCTGATGTCTTCGCCGGCCTCGGTGCGCACGTGCCAGCGCCCGGCGCTGTCATCCCAACGGGCAGAGGCCACGCGGGTACGGAAGTCGATGTCGCGTTTCAGATCGTAGCGATCGGCCACGAACTGGGCATAGCGCAGGATCTCTGGCTGGGTCGCGTACTTCTCCGACCAGGTCCAGGCCTTTTCCAACTCAGCGTCGAAGCTGTAACAGTAGTCGGTGGTCGGGATGTCACAGCGGGCCCCCGGGTAGCGGTTCCAGTACCAGGTGCCACCGACGTCGTCGGCCGCCTCGAGCACGCGCGTCGAGAACCCGCGTTGCCGCAGCCGGTGCAGCAGGTGGAGCCCGGAGAAGCCAGCCCCCACCACCACGACGTCGACGTGGGCTGGCCGACGCGTGATGTCATCGGCAATGTGTTGCGCCATGTACAGGCTCCTCAGGTTGGTGTGCAGCGCGGTCCGCGTGCCTTCCCCGCCAAGCGTACCCTGGAAGGCCGCGCGTTCGGCCAGGGCCCCCGTGCTATCCTCCTGGCGCTATCCCGTCCCCGATGCTTCCGCACCCAGACAGTCCGGCGAGCGGCCGCGTGTCGCGGCTGCCTTCGCAGTCGCGCCGATATCGCTGGCTCGCCGTTCTTCCTGGCCTCGTACTGCTCTGCGGCGTCCCGTTCGCCAACCGCAGCCGCCCCTTCATCTTGGGACTGCCGCCGCTTCTGGCGTGGATTGTTGGATGGGCGCTCGGGACGTCGGCCATCATGGCCTTGATCGTCATCCTCGACCGCCGCCACGACCGATGAATCCTGCTCTGGTCGTCATCGGCGCATTCTTCGCGCTCGCTCTTGTCCTCGGCCTGCTGGCGCGACGCGGTCAGACGATGGGCCTCGAACAGTGGAGCCTCGGCGGCCGCGGTTTCGGCGCGATCTTCGTGTTCATGCTGATGGCCGGCGAGGTCTACACCACGTTCACCTTCCTCGGCGGCAGCGGCTGGGCGTACGGCAAGGGCGCTCCCGCGTTCTATGTCCTCTGCTCGGGGTCGATCGCCTACAGCATGTCCTACTTCCTGCTGCCCCAGATCTGGCGCTACGGCAAAGCGCACGGGTTGGTGTCGCAGGCCGACTTCTTCATCGCGAAGTACGACAGCCGGCCGCTGGGCGTCCTGGTGGCGCTCGTCAGCGTCGTGGCGCTTGTGCCGTATCTCGTGCTGCAGCTCACGGGACTGGGCATCATCGTCTCCGAAGCGTCGTACGGATCGATCACGCCGCAAACGGCGATCTGGACCGGGAGTGCCGCGCTCGTCACCTTCGTGGTGGTCTCGGGCGTACGGGGGGCGGCGTGGAACGCGGCGCTGAAGGACGTGATGATCGTCGTCGTGGCGGTGTTCGTGGGCGTCTACCTGCCCTTCCACTACTACGGCGGCTACGGCGCCATGTTCGCCGCCATCGAGGACGCTAAACCCGGCTACTTCACGCTGCCGTCGTCAGGGATGTCGGTGAGCTGGCTGATCTCGACCGTGCTGCTCACGTCGCTCGGGTTCTACATGTGGCCGCACACCTTCGCCACGGCGTACACCGCGAGCAGTGAGGACGTCTTCCGCAAGAACGCCGTGGTGCTGCCGCTGTATCAGCTGGTGCTGTTGTTCGTGCTCTTTGCCGGATTCGCCGCGGTCCTGCAGGTGCCGGGGCTCAGTGGTGCTGACGTGGATCTGTCGCTGCTGCGCGTGTCACGCCTGGCGTTCAGTCCCTGGATCGTTGGCGTGATCGGCGCCGCCGGAGTACTCACGGCACTGGTGCCCGGGTCGATGTTGCTCATCACCTCGGCGACAGTCCTGGCGCAGAACGTCTATCGCGGGCTGGTGCCAGAGGCGGATGACCGCCAGGTGTCGCTCGTGGCCCGAGCCTGTGTGCCGATGGTGGCACTGGTGGCCGTGGGCCTGGCACTGCACGGCGGGTCGGCCATCGTGCCGCTGCTGCTCATGGGGTACAGCCTGGTGACCCAGCTGTTTCCGGCGCTGATCTTGAGGCTCGACGAGCGGCAACGCGGAACCGCGGCCGGCGCATTCGCGGGAATTCTCGCGGGCGAGTTGACGGTGGCGTACCTGACGATCAGCGGCTCCACGCTGTCGACGCTCGTGCCCGGCGCACCGCAGATGATCAAGGACCTGAACGTGGGGCTCGTGGCGCTGGTCGTGAACGTGCTCGTGCTCGCGGTGGTCTCGTTTGCCACGCAATCGTCGGGCGGCCGGAACCTTGGGGCCTGGCCATCGTCGCCTCGTCAATCCTGAGCACGAAGTCGAGCGCTGAGCGCCTGCAGGGGCAGCGCGGGCCCCGGACTCAATTCGCGACGGCGATCTGTGCATTCACCTGAATGGCTGGCCCGTCGGTCGGGTCCACCACAGGCAGGGGCGGCGGCATGGGCACTGTGAAGTGATCGATCGAGCCTGGCTGGAAGACCAGGCACAGACTGGAGCCTCCGTAGCTGAAGTACCCGAGTTCGTCGCCCTTGCGCAGCGTGTCGCCAACCTTGACCGTGATGTTGACGGAAGACACTTCGGTCATCCCCACCGGCACCACGCATACCATCCCGATTGCGGGGTCAGGGCTCTCGACGAACACCAGCCCTCGTGTGTTCACGCACGCGTCGTAGCCTTCGGAGAGAATGTCGGCGTGCACGTCGACGCCTGCCGATTCGGCTTCGCTGAACAACAGCCCGTCGACCACCCGCGTCTCGCGCACCACGCCGTCGATGGGCGAATGCCAGCGGTGGTAGTTGGCCCCGCTCAGAAAGGACTGAAAGACATAGCCGCCAACGAACCGGTCGACGTGCTCGCTGTTGTCGAGCATGTCGGCCAGTGAGAACCATTCGTCCTTGGCCCAGAAGCGGTCCATCCGTTTCACGCCGCGGGCGATCGACACGACGTGACCGTCGTTGGCCGAGACGATCGCTTTCGGATTGCCAGGTTCGGCGATGGGTCGGGCAGAGGCCTTGATCTTGCGATGGAAGAAGTCGTTGTACGACACCCATCCCCAATGGGGCAGCGCTGGATCAGTGACGAACTCGTACAGGCGATAGTCCTGGTACGCAAACGGCGACAGCCAACCCTGGTCGCCGACGTTGAGCACATGTGCACTGGCTGGGCTATCCAGGTACGCGCACCATTCCTGGAGGACGGCCTTGATGGCCGCGACGAATCGGGAGTTGCGGAAGACCGCCTCACCCGCGCGGGTCATCATCATGTACACGAACAGCGCCGACAGCGGAAAGGCGTTGCGCTTGTTGGGGTCGGCGTCGTAGAGCGGCGCAGTGACCGTGATCTGTTCGAGCTGCGCGAACAACGCCTCGACGCTCTGCACGTGCCTGTGCCCGTCGGGCACCTGCTCGATCATCTGCGCGACATACATGCGCACGATGGGATCGGCGTCACACAGCCGACGTAACGCCTGAACCGCCGCGCTGGCTTGACCCTTCCGTGTGGCCACAATCTCGCCGGCCGAGGCCTGGAGGCTGCGCTGCCAGACGTGCAGATGATCCCTGTCGCGGGGCAGATAGCCGGCGCGTGAGCCAAACAATCGGCGGTACCTCGCGTCGAGCGTCGCGTCGGCAGTCTGACTCATCGGTTGGACTCCTCTGCTGTCGGCCACAGCATGAACTCGCGACGGCCTCGCGCTTGTCGCGGCGGTGCCTGTCCTGCATTGAGGGCTAAGATTCTTCGACACCCGGGCACGGGTGCAAGCGAGTGTACTCCGGCCCCAGAGACGAGGTCAGTCCGATTACGATCAGTCCATACCAGTGGCGGCAGACCGTGACGCGGCGGCCGCAGACGCCACACTCGACTCGACAGACGTCCGTGGAGAATCCATGCGCCCGATCGCAGAGTGGCTAGACGCGCTGGCCCTGGCGCAGTACACCCAGGCCTTCGTCGACAATCACGTTGATCTTGCCGTGCTGCCCAGTCTTGTGGAACAAGACCTCAAGGAGCTGGGCGTGGCCTCCATGGGGCACCGCAAGAAGATTCTTCAGGCCATTGCGGGCCTCTCGGTGGATTCAGGTCCAAGCGGCCACGGCGTGGACCTGGCCGACCTGCCGGCCACACTCGGCTCACCGATGCCTGCCACTGGCCCCGACCTGCGCGACGGGGTCGCCGAGGGTGGCGAGCGGCGGCAACTCACGGTGGTGTTCTGCGACATGGTGGGCTTCACCGAGCTGGCGTCGACGCTGGACCCGGAGGTGTTGCGGACGGTCATCCACAGCTACGAAGCGGCGTGCGACGCGTGCATCACGCGTTTCGACGGCTATGTCTTCCAGCGCCTCGGTGACGGCATCGTGGCCTTCTTCGGCCAGCCGCGGGCGCACGCTGGCGAGGCCGCGGGTGCCGTGCGCGCGGCGCTGGCGCTCATCGACGCCTTTGCTGCCCTGGAAGTCGCTGCCGTGGGCCGGCTCGCCGTGCGGATCGGCATCGCCACAGGCGTGGTGGTGGTCTCGCCGGGCGGCCGGCGCGCAGTTGGCGAGACCATGAACCTGGCGTCGCGCCTGCAAAGCCTCGCGCACGTCGGCGGCGTCGTCGTGAGCGAACGCGTCCGACGGCTGGCCGGCGGCAACTTCATCTACCGCAGTCTGGGCGAGCACACGCTCAAAGGCATTCGCGGCACCACGACACCGTTTCTTGTCGTGGGCGATAGCGGTGTGTCGAGCCGCTTCGAGGCCGCCACCGGGGAAGGGCTGGTGTCCATCGTCGGACGCGAGCAGGAGATGGCCTCGCTCCTCGACCGCTGGCACCGGGCGCGGCAAGGCGACGGTCAGGTCGTGCTGCTGTCCGGCGAAGCAGGCATCGGGAAGAGCCGCGTGCTGAAGGCGCTGCTGGAGCAGCTGACCAGCGAAGGCGTGCACGCCCTCCGTTTCCAATGCTCGCCGTATCGCACCAACAGCGCGTTCTACCCCACGATCGACAACTTCGAACGTGCGTTGGGCTTCACGCGCGGCGAGCCCGCGGAGTCCAAGCTCGACAAGCTCGAGGCGTTGCTCGTCCAGCACCTCGGGCGACCCCGTGAAGACGTGGTCTACATTGCGGCGATGCTCTCCATCCCTTTTGAGCCGCGCTATGGCCGCACCCAGGTCAGTGCGCAGCGGTTCAAGGACGAGACGTTGCGTTGCCTGGCAGACCTGACCGAAGCCACCGCGCGCCGGGCACCAACCGTGATGCTGTTCGAGGATGCTCACTGGGCCGACGCCACCAGCATCGACGGCTTGAACGTCCTGGTCGAACGGGTCAGAACGTTTCCGATGCTCGTCGTCATCACTCACCGGCCCGAGTTCCAGTCGGAGTGGGGCCATCTCGATCACGTGCTGCAACTGCACGTGCCGAGACTGACCAATACCCAGAGCCTGGCCATCGTGAACCAACTGACCGCCGGCAAGGCCTTGCCGGCAAAGGTGCTGAACGAGATTCTCACGCGCACCGACGGCGTGCCGCTGTACGTGGAGGAACTCACCAGGGCCATCCTGGAGTCTGGCGAACTGCGCTACACGGGGGACCGTTACGAGGCCGACGGCGCCGACCGAACGGTGACCATTCCGGCCACCTTGAGAGACTCGCTGATGGCGCGCCTGGACCGCCACGCCGCGGTGAAGGACATCGCGCAGGTCGGCGCCGTGATCGGACGCGTGTTCACCTGGGACGTGATCCGCGCCGTCGCCCTCAAGACACCTTCTGAGCTCGGCTCTGCGCTGACCCAGCTGACCGATTCGGGCCTGGCCACCTGTCGTGGCATACCGCCCGGCGCGACCTACGCCTTCAAGCACTCGATGGTGCAGGACATCGCCTACGACTCGCTCCTGAAGAGCCGGCGCCAGGAACTGCACGCCAAGATCGCGCACGTGCTCGAACAGTCTTCTCTCACCGACGAGCCCGAGCTGCTGGCCTACCACTTTGGCGCGGCCGGCCTGGCACAGACCGCCATCGGATACGGGCTGCTGGCTGCCAGACGGGCCGCTGCCCGGTGTGCCTATCCCGAG
>JANNEJ010001028.1:0-8095 GCA_031378585.1 Acidobacteriota bacterium
CACGAGGACATGGGCATGATGCGCAACTTCCGGATTCGCGCGTAGAGATCAGCGGTCCGGCGCGATCTGGGTGAGCCGGGTCGCGGCCGCGCGGTCGACCAGCCAGCGCACGGCGGCGCCGCCGGTCGCTACTCGCTGCGCGGGCAGCGCGTCGGGCAGCACGGGACCCTCGAGTACTGCCGCCAGCGCGGGGGCTTTGTCGGCGCCGGCCACCAGGAACACGACGGCGTGTGCCGCGTTCAGCGGCACGGGTGTGAGCGTGATCCGCCAGCCGCGCGCCGTGTCGATGTGCTCCGCCACGACCCAGCGGGCCGACTCGCGCGGTGCCGTCATGCCAGGGAAGAGCGACGCCGTGTGTCCGTCGGTGCCGAGGCCGAGCAGTACCAGATCGAACGCGCCCGTACGGCTGCCGCCTGGGGCGTTCAGCGCGGTGCGCAGCAGCGCGTCATAGCGAGCGGCTTCCTCGCCCGGCTCGTCTTCCCCGTGGATGCGATGCACCTGCGCCGGCGGAATCGGCACGTGGTCGAGGAGCGCCTCACGCGCCGTGCGGTAGTTGCTGGCGGCGTCAGCGGGGGGCACGCACCTCTCGTCGCCCCAGAAGAGGTGCACGCAGGTCCAGTCGATGCGGTCGCGGTGCGGCGCGTGTGCCAGCCGCTGATACAGACCTAGGGGTGTCGAGCCGCCCGCCAGTACCGCGGTGAAGCGCCCGCGCCCGGCGATGCTGGCGGCGGCCTCGCGGATCACGACCTCGACGGCGGCGTCGAGCATCGCGTCCGCACCCGCGAAGACTTGCACGCCCGCCACGACGCGCCTACTTTCCGCCCCACTGCTGTTGCGGGTTGTGCCAGGCGCCGCCGTCGGTCATCAGGCGGGAGGCTGCCTCAGGTCCCCAGGAGCCGGGCTCGTACTCGTAGAGCGGCGAGCACGGGCCAAGCACCGGCTCCACGATGCGCCAGGCCTCGTGCACCGAGTCTTCGCGCGCAAAGAGCGTCTGGTCGCCACGCATCGCGTCGCCGAGCAGCCGCTCGTATGGCGCCATCGCGTCGGCGTCGTCGTGCGACGCCATCAACTCGACGTCTTCGCCCCGCATGCGCTCGCCCGGTACCTTCGCGCGGGCGCCCAGCGAGAGCACCACCTGGGGACTCAGCCGGAACCTGAAGTGATTGGGCCTTGCGGCGTCGCCATCGGCAAAGAGACTCACGGGCGGCCGCTTCAGCTCCACGAGCACCTCCGTGGCCGTGACCGGCAGGTGCTTGCCGGCGCGGATGTAGAAGGGCACGCCGGCCCAGCGCCACGAGTCGATGTGCAGCCGTATGGCGGCAAACGTCTCGACCTGCGAGTCGGGCGCGACGCCCGGTTCGTGACGATAGCCGCCGAACTGTCCGCGCACGACGTCTTCGGGACGCAGCGGCCGCATCGAGCGGAACGCCTGCGCCTTCTCGTCGCGCACGGCTTCGATGCCGCGTCCGCCTGGCGCCTCCATGGCGAGCAGGCTGACGATCTGCAGCAGGTGGTTCTGCACCACGTCGCGGATCGCGCCGGCCTCTTCGTAGAACTTGCCGCGGCCCTGCACGCCGAACGCCTCGGCCAGCGTGATCTGCCCGCGCTCGAGGTAGTTGCGATTCCAGATCGGCTCGAGGAACGAGTTGGCGAAGCGGTAGTAGAGCAGGTTCTGCACCGGCTCCTTGCCCAGGTAGTGATCGATCCGGAAGATCGCCGGCTCGGGGAAGAACTCGTGCAGCGTGCGATTGAGGGCCTCGGCCGAGGCCACGTCTCGGCCAAACGGCTTCTCGACGATCACGCGCGACTGCGCCACCACTCCGGCCGCGGCCAGCCCCGAGGCGACGGCGGCAAACAGGCTGGGCGGGATGGCGAAGTAGAAGGCAGGACGCGTCGCGCCCGCCAGGGCCGCGCGCAGTGCCGCGAACGTGGCGGGGTCTTCATAGTTGCCGCCGACGTAGCGCAGCTGAGACGACAGGGCCGCGAACGCCGCCGGGTCGAGCGCGCCCTTCTCTTCGATGCTGGCCCTGGCCCGCGCGCGCAGCTCCGCGAGGCTCGAGCCGGTGCGCGCCATGCCCAGAATGGGCACGTGCAGTTGCCCGCGCCGAATCATGGCGTGGAGCGCCGGGAAGATCTGCTTGTAGGCCAGATCGCCGGTGACCCCAAAAATCACCAGCGCGTCCGACGTGTCGAGTCCGTTCACGGCGTGGTCCCCTCGCGCTTCTCGTGGTGTCCACCGAACTGATAGCGTAAGGCCGACAGCATCTTGTGCGCGAAGTCGCCTTCGCCGCGCGAGGTGAAGCGGTCGTAGAGCGCCGCGCTCAACACGGGCGTTGGCACCGATTCGTCAATGGCCGCCGCGATGGTCCAGCGTCCCTCGCCCGAATCCGACACGCGCCCAGCGAAGCGCGCCAGATCGGGGCTGTCCACCAGGGCCGCGGCGCTCAGATCCAGCAGCCACGACGCCACGACGCTGCCCCGGCGCCACACTTCGGTGACCTCGCCGAGATCGAACGCGTACCGGTAGTGCTCCGGGTGCTTGAGCGGCGTGGTTTCGGCGTCGGCCTGACGGGTGGCCAGGCCGGCATCCGCGTGCCGCAGGATGTTGAGGCCCTCGGCATAGGCGGCCATCAGCCCGTACTCGATGCCGTTGTGCACCATCTTCACGAAGTGTCCCGCCCCCGCAGGGCCGCAGTGCAGGTAGCCGCGCTCGGCCGTGCTCGTGGGGCCGTCGCGCCCAGGTGTGCGCGAAATCGAGCCCGCGCCAGGGGCCAGAGAAGCAAAGACCGGATCGAGGCGCTGCACGGCAGCGGTGTCGCCGCCGATCATCAGGCAGTAGCCACGTTCGAGCCCCCAGACGCCGCCACTGGTGCCCACGTCCACGTAGTGAATGCCGCGCGCCGCCAGCACGGTGGCACGCCGGATATCGTCGTGGTAGTGCGAATTGCCACCGTCGATCAGAATGTCGTCGGCGTGGAGCAGCCCGGTCAGCGCATCGACCTCCGCGTCGACGAGCGCGGCCGGTACCATCAGCCACACCGCGCGGGGTGGGCGCAGGGCCTGCACGAATTGCGCGAGCGTCGTTGAGGCGGTGGCGCCTTCGGCAGCAAGGGCGGCCACGGCCTGCGGCGACACGTCAAACACCACGCACTCGTGGCCCGCCCGCACCAGGCGCCGCACCATGTTGCCGCCCATGCGGCCCAACCCGATCATTCCAAGCTGCATCTGCCCCTCCTGCCAGTTCCCACGCCACGGCGTTCAGCTCTTGGGCGCGAGGCCGCGACTGTGCGTTCCTCGATGGCAGTATGACGCGGGCCGCCCTCGAGAAATACAATGGACTCCATGACGGCGTCGTCGTGACGCTGTGTTCAGGAGACATCCATGCGTTCAGTGATCGTGCAGTCAGGTCTTGTCGTCGTTCTCGGTGTGGCGTCGATCGCTCAGGCGCAGACCCCGGCCCCGGCCCCCGCGCCGGCCGCCTCGCAGCCCTTCCAGGCTGGAGCGCCGCTGAAGCTCACGCCCAACACGAAGGTCTACGGCAGTTTCCGTTTCAGCGAGAGCCTGTCGTATGACGCCGACCGCGATCTCATCGTGTCGGTCAACGCTGGCATGGCGCAGGACCTGGTGCCGAACGACGGCTACGTCTCGCTCATCAATCCCGACGGCTCGGCGCACACGCTGAAGTGGATTGGCGTGAACCGCAACGGCCTCACGCTGAACCATCCGCTCGGCAGCCACATCACCCGCGGCATGCTCTACGTCGTGGACATCGACACCGTCCGCTGGTTCGACATGAAGACGGGCGAGCCCAAAGGCAACATCCCGGTGAACGGCGCCGGCCGCTTCAACGACCTCGAGGTGGCCGCCGACGGCACCATCTACGCCACTGTCACCGGCGCTCCGAATGACCCGACGACCTGGAAGATCTACAAGATTACGCCGCAGGGCCAGAGCTCGGTGCTCATCACGGGCGCGCCGCTCGCCATGCCCAACGGCATCACGTTCGACGGCAAGGGCAACCTGGTGATCGTGAACATCGGCAGCAACGACGTCCACACCTTCACCACCGACGGCAGGCTGGTCACGACTGAACAGGCCGTGGACCCTGGTAACGACGGCATCGTCGTGACCGCGGACGGCACGAAGTACGTGAGCAGCGTGCGCATCGGCACGGTGTCGCGCATCCGCCCCGGGCAGAAAGCCGAGATCATCGCGTCGGGCATCCCGAGTGCGGCGTCGATGACGTATGACTCGAAGCGCAACCGGCTCCTGATCCCGATGAACGACTGGAACGCGATTGCCATCGTGGAGCTGGGCCCGCTCGGACGCTGAGTCAGGTCGCGGGGTGAGCGGCGTCCACGCTCCGCGCGCCACGTGTGCCACCGCCATCGTGAGGAGTCTGCCGATGTCAGACACACCTGCACCCGTTCCCGTGTCCGCAGTAGAGATGCTGCGCCACGCGCTCGCCACGCTGGCGTATCGCGCCGAGAAGGTGCTGCGCGACGCGCCGGCAGAATTCGGGCAGTTTCGTCCGTCGCCGTCCTCGCGCACCGCGATCGAGGTGTTATCGCATCTGGGCGACCTCATGGAATGGGCTGAGCGGATGGCCCGCGGTGAGATGCGGTGGCAGGCGGGTGTGACCACCGAGTGGACGGCCGGCTGCGATCGCTTCTTCCGTGCGATGGCCGCCTTCGACGCCGCTCTGGCCGACCCTGCTGCGGAGCCTTTCACGGCCGTGCTCTTCCAGGCGCCGGTGGCCGACGCGCTCACGCACATCGGGCAGCTCGCCATGATGCGAGGCATGGTGGGAGCCGCGGTACGTCCTGAGAGTTTTGCGCGCGCCACCATTCAGACCGGTCGCGTAGGCCGCGAGCAGGCGGCGCCGGGCCGCGAGTTCGACGGCGACGCCAGCACGCCCACGCCGCGCTGATCCACACCGGCAAGACTCGCCGTCACACAGGCGTTCTGCGCACGAGGGGGCGGTGTGCCTCGCGCGACTCCTCGAGCGGCTCAGTCTTGGGCCAGGGCAAGATGTGTAGCACCATACGACTCAACACGAAGGGCAGGCACCGATGGCAGGCACGTCGACGAAGGAAACCCTGGGATTCCAGGCCGAGGTCTCCCAGCTTCTGCAGCTGATGATTCATTCCTTGTACGGCAACAAGGAGATCTTTCTGCGGGAACTCGTCTCGAACGCCTCCGATGCCGCCGATAGGCTGCGGTTCGAGGCCATGACCGACGGCGCGCTCTTCGAGAACGCTCCCGAACCTCGCATCCGGGTCAGCTACGACGCGGCGGCGCGCACGATTACGGTGTCCGACAACGGCATCGGCATGTCGCGGCAGGACGTCGTCGACAACATCGGCACCATCGCCAAGTCGGGGACGCGCGAGTTCCTCGCGCAGTTGACGGCCGACCGCGCCAAGGACGCCCACCTCATCGGCCAGTTCGGCGTGGGCTTCTACGCCGCGTTCATCGTGGCCGACCGGGTCACGCTCGTTACCCGGCGCGCTGGTCTCACGCCTGAACACGGCGTTCGATGGGAGAGCGCTGGAGAGGGCGACTACACGGTGGAGACCGTGGAGAAGGTCACGCGCGGCACTGACGTGACCCTGCACCTGCGGCCTGACGAGGACGAGCTGCTGTCGGGCTACCGTCTACGCGACATCCTGCGCAAGTACTCCGACCACATCGCCGTTCCCATCCTGATGAAGAAGGAGCAGTGGGACAGCGAGGCCAAAAAGCAAGTGGCCACCGACGAAGACGAACAGGTCAACCGCGCCTCGGCGCTGTGGGCGCGCCCCAAGAGCGAGATCACCGAGGAGCAGTATCACGAGCTCTATAAGCACATCGCCCACGACGTGGACGCTCCGCTTGCCTACACGCACGCCGTGGTGGAGGGCCGGCAGGAGTTTACGCTCCTTCTCTACGTGCCCACACGGGCGCCCTTCGACCTGTGGGACCGCGAGCACCGGCGCGGCGTGAAGCTGTACGTGCGCCGCGTCTTCATCATGGACGACGCGGAGCAGCTGATCCCGGTCTACCTGCGCTTCGTGCGCGGCGTGGTCGACTCAAGCGACCTGCCGCTCAACGTGTCACGCGAGATTCTGCAGCAGTCCAAGGACGTGCAGGCCATCCGCACGGCGGCGATCAAGCGAGTGTTGACGCTGCTCGAGGAACTGGCCGAGAAAGAACCGGTCAAATATCAGACGTTCTGGAACACGTTCGGACGCGTGCTCAAGGAGGGGGTCCCGGAGGATCAGGCCAACTGCGATCGGCTGGCCAAGCTCCTGCGGTTCTCGTCCACGCACAACGTGGACGACGCGCAGACCGTCTCGCTCACCGACTACGTTGGCCGTATGAAAGACGGCCAGACCGACCTCTACTACGTCACGGCCGATGGCTATGGTGCGGCCCGGAACAGCCCGCACCTCGAGATCTTCCGGAAACTCGGCATCGAGGTGCTGCTGCTGCACGAGCGCATCGACGAGTGGGTGACGTCTGCGCTCCACGAGTTCGACGGCAAGCACCTGCAGTCGGCGGCGGCGAAGGATCTCGACCTCAGCGCCATCGGCGGCGAGGCGCCCACGCCGGAGGCGAGCACGCCCACAGGCGAGCACGCCCTGCTGCTCGAGCGCATGCAGACGGCGCTCAAGGGGCGCGCCAGCGCCGTGCGGGTGACCAATCGGCTCACGGACTCGCCGGCGTGTCTCGTCAGCAGCGAAGACGGTCTCAGCACCAACCTCGAGCGGATGCTGAAGGCGGCCGGGCAAGCGGTGCCGGCGTCGAAGCCGATTCTGGAGGTGAACCCGACGCACCCGATCGTGCGTCGGCTGGCCGACGAAGCCGACCCGGTGAAGTTCAGCGACTGGAGCCAGATCCTCTTCGATCAGGCCACGCTGGCCGAAGGCGGGCACATCGAGGACCCGGCGGGATTCGTCAAGCGGCTGAACCAGCTGCTGCTGACGCTGGCCGGGGCCGGACCGTCGCCGATCTGGACACCTGGCAGCTGACGCATCAGCGCGGATCGCTCGCGAAGCCCTGCTCCAGGGTCATCTGCCATTCGACGTTCTCTGCCTCGATCACGAAGTGGCACCACCGCGGCTCATCCGCGACGTTCACGGTGGCGGAGGAGACCCCGTGCGCATCCACGATCGTCTGGAGCGGACGCCCCGACACGGCGCTGTGCAGCGTCACGGTCAGGCGTCCGGCGCCGGGGGACGTCTCGCTTTTCGTCTGCCAGCGCAGACGCATCGCAGCAATCGAGACCTCGAACGACTCGGTCTGACGGCTAAGACCCCCCGACCACGTGCCGATCTCGCGCCACGTGATCGCTGCCGCTGCCGGCCGTTCTGCCACGGGGCCCGGCTGATCGCCCCGGCAGGCGCTCGCACACGCTGCCACGACGATGACGGCGCCTACGGCGACCGCCCGAGACACTGTTTGCATGCCGTCCTGATCTGGAGCTGAGTCGCCCTGAGTCGATGCCAGCAAGAAATGCCATACATGCGCGCGCGTCGGCAGACGCCGCAAACGCGCACTGGCCGACGGCCAGGAAGGGGATGTCGGTTGCCGAGCTCCCCGTCACCGCTCCAGGGGCGAGACGACACCCACGCTGCCACGCGCGCTAGGTTCGCTTGCCCGATTGGCGACCGATCAATCAGGAGAAGAGCCGGGTGATCTTGATGGCCTTCGTTCCCTTGCGCGTCGCCTTCATGACGTTGACGCTCCAATCGCGCAGCCAGCCGTCTTTGCGCTTGCCATTGGAACGGGCGTGGCGCCCAAGATAGGCCGCCGCGCCGCGAGACTGCGCCTCGACGAGTTGGCGCGTGGCGCGCTCGACTGGCCGAAGCAGCCGCGTGCCCTTCTTGCGGTCAGGCGCCCGCTCGTAGACGGCGACGGGCGTCACCGTCCCGTCGGCGCCGGTCTGCAACACCGTGATCCGTCGCACCGACTTGCTCACGTTTGTCAGGTCCATAGCCCCCCCACGCGAACCACTTCGTGCTCGCCGCAGTAGTGTACAGCAAAGGCGGCGATTGGTAGTGGTGTGCGGTGGCTCCCGCCGCCCGCCGGGATCGCTTCAGTCTTGAAGCGG
>JANNEJ010001035.1:0-8460 GCA_031378585.1 Acidobacteriota bacterium
CCAGGTAGTTGTTCGACGACAGGTTCACGACCGACGTGTGATCGTAGGTGGCGTGCGACGTCGCCTCGCCTTCGAGCACCCGCAGCGAGCGGTACAGCCCCTGCGCCTTCAAGGCGTCGAGTTCGGCGTTGAGGAATCCAAGCGGATCGACCCGGGACGGCATGCGCCCGATTATAGAGGCTCCACGGCGCGAACGCGTTGGGCTCGTCTCGCCGCGCATGCGCTATCCTCGATGCGTCCCGTCGCTGCCAGGATCCATGTCGATCACTCCAAAGTTCTCACCAGACGACTTCGCCACCGTGCTGCGCGTGCTCGAGGCCCTCGTGGAGGACCGAGCCCTGCTTGCCGACTACGACGCCGACGAGCGCATCCGTTTGCTTCGGTTGGCTGGTCAGGTCGCCCTTGCCGACCCGGTCGCCAAGCACCGCTTTCGACGCACGCTCCGGCAGCGCGAGTTGACCGAGCAGCGCGACGCCGACGAGACGCTACGCGCCAGTACCGGCATTCGCGCGCTGCGCGCCAAGCGCGTGTTCCTCACGCCGCCCATGCCGCCGCTGCTGACGTCGGCCCATGTGCCGGCCGTGGACGAAGCGGTCGACGAGCCCGCCGTGCCCGCGGCCACCCTCGATGAGCCGCTGCGCAAGCCACGCGTCTGCTACACCTGCAAGAGCGAATACACCACGATGCACGCCTTTTACGACCAGCTGTGCCCGGCGTGCGGCGAACTGAACTTCAAGAAGCGTGCTCCCGCCCACGACCTGCGCGGCCGGGTCGCGATCATCACCGGCGCGCGGGTCAAGATTGGCTATCACGCGGCCATCCTGCTGCTGCGCAACGGCTGCCGCGTGGTCGTGACGACGCGCTTCCCGCGCGACTGCGCCGCGCGCTACGCGCGTGAAACGGATTTCGACAGCTGGCGCGACCGACTGAGCATCTGCGGCCTCGACTTGCGCCATACGCCCTCGGTCGAGACGTTTGCCCGGCACATCAGCGACACGCTGCCGCATCTGGATTTCCTGATTCAGAATGCCTGTCAGACCGTGCGGCGCCCGCCCGAGTTCTACGCCCACATGATCGAGGGCGAGGAAGCCGCGATGGCGCACCTGCCGGCGGCCGAGGCCGCGCTCGTGGCCGACTACGAAGCGCTGAGGTACTCGTCGAGAAGCGCCGGGCTCGCGGCGCCGGCCCAGCTCTCGCAGATCGCGCCGGCTGAGCCCCGCGCGCTGGCGGATTCGAGCAGTGCGCTGGTGGAGCTCTTCCCACGAGGTGTGCTCGACGCCGATCTGCAGCAGGTCGACCTGCGCGCGCACAATTCCTGGCGTCTCAGCCTCGACGAGGTGCCCACGCGCGAGCTACTCGAGGTGCTGCTCGTGAATGCGGTGGGGCCATTCGTGCTGTCAGGGCGCCTGAAGGCGCTGATGCTGCGCACGTCGACGCGCGACAAGCACATCGTGCAGGTCAGCGCCATGGAGGGGCAGTTCAATCGCAACAAGACGGCCAAACATCCGCACACCAACATGGCCAAGGCGGCGCTCAACATGCTGACGCGCACGTCGGCCCAGGAATACGTGCGCGACGGCATTCACATGAACTCCGTCGATACCGGCTGGATCACCGACGAAGACCCCGCGCATCTGGCGCAACACAAAATCGACATGCATCGCTTTGCGCCACCGCTCGATGTGGTGGACGGCGCCGCCCGCATCGTCGACCCGATCTTCAGCGGCCTGGCCTCTGGCGAACACGCCTGGGGTCAGTTCTTCAAGGACTACCAGCGCACCTATTGGTGAATCGGCGTCGCCCGGGGCGGCGCCGCCGGTGAGTGGGCGGCCGTCGGCGGCCTGGGTAGCTCGAAGAGCTTGTCGCCGTCGCTGAACTCGACTAAGAGCCGGGCGCCCTGGTTGGCCACCCACACCGACACCGCCGGCCCCTCGGTGTCCAGGTAGGCGCGTTCGTGCACCAGCACATGCGTCGCGCCGGCGGTCGTCAATCCTTCCCACGCCGCGTCGCGGTCGCTCCAGAGGTTCGCCAGGTGGGCGGCGCGCCCCCGGTATCCATCGGGAAAATAGCCGCTGTACCCGTTGACGATCCGCTTGCCGTGGAGCCCGGCGTAGTAGACGTAGCGCAGATCCCAGGCCTGGTCGCCGAAGGGCAGCTCCAACAGCACCGTGTCGTCGGCCATCAGCAGGGCGTGACGGTAGGCAAGCGGCCCCTCGTTCAGCCGGTGCACGGCCGGCCACGGCGCGCCGAACCGGGTGCTCGAGGACCAGGTCAGATTCACCGGTTGCGGCACGGCGTAGGCCTCGGCCAGAAACGCCACGCCGATAAGGCTCAACGCGAGTGATCCGTATCGTGGCCAGCGGGCCATGCGCACGAGCCCGTAGCCGGCAAGCGCGGCCAGCAGGCAGCCGGCCACCGTGCCGAACCGCGCGGGCACCCGCAGACCGTCGTAACCGGGCACGTGTTCGAAGAAGAACGTGTAGAGTTCCAGACCCGCAAGGCGCACCCCGCCGGCGTGGGGCGCCGGTCCAAGCGACATCACCACGGCGAAGGCCAGCGCCGCCACGAGCGCCGGCGTCACATCCGCAGGGTTCGCGACGGTGGCCGCCCGCCACCGCGGCGACACGACCAGGCCCGCGGCGAAGAACAGCGCGGCAATCGTGAGCGTGCGACGCACGTTCGTCGCGCGCACGATGAGGCCGCCGGCGTCCCACATGACGCCGCCGGTCATAGTGATCGCAATGGCCGCGACGAGGGCGAGCCCGGTGCCCGCGAGCAGGTACTTGGCGGCCCGCTCGGTCACCGGCGACGTGCCAAGCGGCACGCCCCGCGACTTCACATGCGCGTTCCAGAGCCAGACACCGATGGCCATGACCGCCAGCAGCATCGGCGTCGCGCCCATGAAGAGATCACCTTCGGATTGGGGGTAGCGGTTGAGAATCGGCCCCCACCAGTAGAGCTGCGGGGGCGCATTCACGTAGGCGAAAAGGTCGGCCGAGAACGACAACACCTCTCCGTAGGGCCGCGTAAGGCCCTGCGTGGCTTTCGCGCGCGCATACGGCAGCAGAAAGGGCAGCGTGCAGACGAGCGACGCCATCCCGCTGACCGCCAGCGCGAACCACGTACGCACATCGTGCAGGCGGGCCCGTGCGGTCACCTCCCACAGCACGTAGCCGAGCAGCACCGGCGCGAAGAAGAACAGGTAGTAACCCGTCGAGAGCCCCTGCACGATGAACGCGACCGTGCCCCCCGCCAGCGCGCGCCGGCTCCCGGTATCGAAGTAACGGCGCATGCCGTACAGCGCAAACGGCATCCACTGCGACGACAGGGTCTGGATGTGCGGGAACTGCCCCAGGCGGTATGGCGCAAACGCGTAAAAAAGGCCAGCCACGAAGGCGGCTTTCGCGCTGCCGGTCAGCTCACGCACGAACAGGAACATGCCGAGGCCCGACAGGGCGAACGTGGCCAGGAAGACCAGGTTGTAGGCGAGCACGATGTTACCGGTGGCCAGGTACGCCGGAGCGCCCTGTAGTGCCTGCGGCACGAGATGCTCAGAGAAGGTGAGCGCCAGGGTCGATGGGTGAAAGATATTGCCGTTCCACAGGTCGCCAAACGACATCGCACCGCGCGCCATGGCGACGGCCCCGTCGGCCACCCACGCCATGATCCACATGTTGAGCAGTGAGTCGCCGAGGTCGGCCGGTACGTCGTGGGTGAGGCCGCGCGCGATGGGCCACGTCATCACGACCGTGAGCGCGGCGTAGGCCGCGGCCGCGAGCGTGGTCTGTTGAAGTCGCGAGGTTGACCAGGGCACGCGTCAGGCCTGCGTGAACTCCCGCGCGTAGTCGGCGACCTCGTCGTAGATCGAAGAGAGCTCCGCTGGCGAGGCCAGGAACACCACGCGGAAGTACCCGCCGTCTGCGGGCAGTCCGAATCCGGACCCGTGTACGCACAGGATGCCCTTGGCGCGCAGCAGACCCAGCACGAAGTCTTCGTCGGTCTTACCGGGCGGCAGCGCCACCCGCGGCATGGCGTAGAAGGCGGCCTGGGGCGCCACGACCGACATCGACGGCAAGGCGTTGAAGCGGGCCGTCGTCAGTTCGGCGCGCACGCGCAGTTCCTGGCGGAACGACACCTGATGCGACCGGTCGCCGTTGAGCGCGGCCGTGATGGCGTACTGCATCGGCCCAGGGCTGCAGAGCCGGCCATCGGCGAGCTTCTTGATGGCGGCCAGCGCCTCGTCGAGCCGCGGCGTTCTCGCCACGGCCATCCACCCGGCGCGCCAGCCAGGCGCCAGATACGCTTTCGACAGGCTGGAATAGGAAATAATCGCGGCATCCGGCGCCATCGCCGCCAGCGGTGGCACAGGGCCATCGAATCCAAGATCGCCGTACACTTCATCGGCCAGGATCACCAGGCCGTGCGCTTCGGCGAAGTCCACGAGCTGGCGGCGCACATCAGCGGGGTACACGGCGCCGGTCGGGTTGTTCGGATCAATCAGCACCAGCGCACGGGTCTTGGGCGTCAGCGCCCGCGCCATGTGCTCCAGGTCGGGCAGCCACCCGCGCTCGGGGTCGGTGCGGTAGTACACCGGGTTGGCGCCGATCTTTGCGAGCACCGCGGTATAGAGGGGATAGGTGGGCGAGGGGACGAGCACATCCTCGCCTTCGTCCACAATGGCAGTGAGCGCCAGCTCGATGCCCTCGGAGGTGCCCGAGGTGATGAGCACTCGGTCCGGTGACACCTCGACGCCGCGGCGGCTGAAGTCGGCGGCGGCCGCTTCGCGTGCCGCGGCGATGCCGGCCGAGGCGGTGTAGCCGTTGTGGCCGTCGCGCATCGCCTTGGTCGCAGCCTCGATGAGATGCGGGGGCGTGAGGAAGCCAAAGGCGATCGGGTCGCCGATGTTCAGGTACTTCACGGTCCGGCCGAGGGCTTCGACTTTCTTGGCCTCGACCACGACCTGGCGGATGGCGTACGAGAACCGGCTGACGCGCTGGGCGGAACGAATGGACGCGGAGACCATTGGAGTCATGACGCGGGCGATCTTAACAGCCAGCGACGACGAAGATGCCGGTTCCCCAGAACTAGGTCTCCGAAGCTCTTCTGTAGTGCCGCGACTTTACATGGTGTGTGTAAGTCTTACCACTTCTCGGCCTTCCGTGACCCACGTCCGAATTACCTCAGAATAGCTAAGTGCTTATTCATCAACACTTAATGGAAATGGCACAGGGGTTGTAGTTGGTCCGGGCATGCAGCGGGCAGTGATTGCCTCCCTCATCACCCTGCTGGCGGTTCCGGTGGCTGGTCAGACCAGCGCACTGGTCATTCAGGAACAGCCTGCCGGGGTTTTCCGGTCGGGCGTTGACCTGGTCACCGTCAGCGCGACGGTTCGCGATCGGCGCGGACGCGCCATTGCCGATCTGGCCGTCGCCGACTTCGAGGTGTTCGATCGAGGCGTTCGGCGCCAGATCGCCGAGTTTCGCACCGAGGCCGCGCCCATCAGCGTGGCCATTCTGTTCGATGTCAGCGGCAGCATGGACATCGCGTCCAGAGCGCTGGCCGCACGATTTGCGGCGCACCATGTGCTCTCCTGGTTGGAGCACGGCCGCGACGAAGCCGCGCTGTTTGCTTTTGACAGCCGGCTGCACGAGGTGGCCCCGTTCACGGTCGATACGCGTGCCCTGCAAGGCGCGCTGGGGGAGGTCGATCCGTTCGGGGCCACTTCGCTGCACGACGCAATCGCCGACACGGCCAAGCGCATCTCTGCCCGGGCCAATACCCGTCGGGCGATCGTCGTGCTCACCGACGGCATCGACACCGCGAGCCGATTGACACCAGCTGAGGTCTCGGGCATCGCCAGCGAGATTGACGTCCCCGTCTACGTCATCGCGGTCGTGCTGCCCATCGACAACCCCGACGCCAACGGGCGTCCCCAACGTGTCGAACAGGTGCCCGCGTCGGTGGGCACTATTCGCGAACTGGCGGCCTGGACAGGAGGCGAGTTGTTCTATGCCAGCACGCCTTCCGACACGAGCCGAGTCGCCAGACAGGTGGTACGCGAGCTGCGTCAGCAGTATTTGATCGCGTTCGAGCAGGGAACGGGTGCCGGGTGGCACCCGATTGAAATCAGGACAACCAGGAAGAACCTGACGGTTCGGGCGCGGGGCGGGTATGTTGCCGGCTCGCGTCGTCAGGGCAACGAATTCTAGTGGCCTGGAATCCACTAGCAGGAAAGGCGTCTCAGGAGGACCCAATGAAGAAAACAATGTTTGCAGTGAGTTGTATTGCCGTGATTCTTGCCGTAGCCCCGGCCTGCGCGACGAAGAAGTTCGTGCGCACCGAGGTGAGTCAGGTCAACGACAAGGTGACCACGATGGGCAAGTCGCTTGAAGACACGCAGGAACGCGTGCGTGTGGCCGAGACGCGCATCGGCGAAGTCGACACCAAGGCGGCCGCGGCCGGTCAGTCGGCCCAGCAGGCGCAGACGGCGGCGCAGGCCGCGCAGGGCACCGGCAATCAGGCCATCGAAGTGGGCAAGTCGGCCGTGGCCAAGGCCGAAGCCGTCGAGGCGTCGACCAGGAAGCTCATCTTCGAGACGGTGCTGACCGACGATCAGTCGAAGTTCAAGAGCGGCATCGCCAAGCTCTCGGACGAAGCCAAGGCCGCCCTCGACCAGATGGTGGCGCAGGTCAAGTCGCAGAAGTCGGCCATCTGGGTGGAGATCGAAGGTCACACTGACGCCGTGGGCGACGCGAGCTTCAACGAGAAGCTTGGTCTGGCGCGCGCCGAAGCCGTGAAGCGGTATCTCTACGAGCAGCACCAGGTGCCGCTCCACAAGATGAACGCCATCAGCTTCGGTGAAGAGAAGCCGGTCACCGACAACAAGACCCGCGACAACCGCTCGCAGAACCGCCGCGTGGTCATCAAGGTGCTCGCGTAAACGGCGGGGCTCGGGACTCGGGTCCCGGGACTCGGGAAGAACAACAGCGGCCGGTGGGGGCACACCCTCTCACCGGCCGTTCGCTTTGTACGCGTGACGTTCGCCTGTGCCCCGAGCCCCGAGCACCGAGCCCCGGGGTTTACCGCTTGGTCGCGAGCACCAGAAGCGACATGCCGAAACGTGGGGGACGGGTTTCCTCGCGCTTCAGCAGCGGCATCAGCCACTTGAAGGCGGCCAGTTGCCCTCTTGGCAGCACCGTGCGTTTCAGCACGCGCGAATTGAGCCACCACCCGGCCACGCCGAGGCGATTCAGGAAACGAATCTCGCGCACCTCGAATCCCGCTTCCGTCACCAGCCGTGAGAGCCCATCGCGGTCGTAGCGCCGGAAGTGATGCAGCGCCTGGTCGAGGGTGCCGTACAGCGCGGGCATGGCCGGCACGAGCAGCACCATGCGGCCACCCGGTTCGAGCACCGAGGCGAAGTCGACCAGCGTCTCGCGATCGCGCTCGATGTGCTCGAGCACGTTCATGCACACGATTGAATCGATGCGCTCGCCGCGCAGGTCGGCCCGGTCGCCGTCCGACAGCGGGAACGAGAACGAGGCGATGCGAACCTGCGGTTTGTCTTCGAAGCGGCGCCGCAGCTCGCGCAGGTAGTGCGGCTCGATGTCAGAGGCGACCACGCGCTCGCGGTCGGCAAAATAGCGCGTCTGGTTGCCGACGCCCGACCCGACTTCGAGCACACGTTGCCCGAGAAACGCGTCGAAGCGATCGTGCAGCCACTTGTTGTAGGCACCGAGGCCCGCCATCCGTCGCAGCGTTCTGGCGCCGACATCGTCGGCCGGCGCCTCCCAGCGCGCGAAACGCATCAAGGTGTAGACGGCCTTGAACGCGTCCTTGAGGCCGATCTTCTTGCCTTCTTCGTAGGTGCGGCCGTTGTACGAGATCGGCACCTCGTAAACCCGCGCCTTCATGCGCGCCACTTTGCAGGTGATCTCGGGCTCGATGCCAAAGTCGCGCGACTGCAGGTCGAGCCGCTGGGCGACATCGCGGACGAAGACCTTATAGCAGGTCTCCATGTCGGTCAGGTTCAGATCCGTGACGGCGTTCGACAGCAGCGTGAGCAGACGGTTGCCGATCGAGTGCCAGAAATACAGCACGCGGTGGCCACGCGTCGAGCCCAGAAAACGTGAGCCGTAGACGACATCGGCGTTGCCGTCAAGGATCGGCTGCAAGAGCAGGGGATACTCGCGGGGGTCGTACTCGAGGTCGGCGTCCTGAATGACCACGACATCGCCGGTGGCTTCCCGGAAGCCGCGGGCAACCGCCGCGCCTTTGCCCTGGTTGGTGGGCTGCAGGAAGACGCGCACGCCGTCGTGCCCGTCGAGTGTGGCCAGCACCTCGCGGGTGCCGTCAGTAGAGCCGTCGTCGACGATCAGGATTTCGACCGTGATGCCGCCCAGATCCACTGCCTGAACGCGCGCCACGATTTCCCGAATAGTGCCCCGCTCGTTGTAGCAG
>JANNEJ010000101.1:0-2953 GCA_031378585.1 Acidobacteriota bacterium
GATAAATCCCGGCGCGACGACACGCCGGCGGGCGTCGATCACCCGCTTGGCCGTGGGCGTAGCCGCCGCCCCCCCGGCGGCGTCCAGGACCTCGACCACGCGTCCCCCCGTGACGGCCACGGCGCCCTCGCGGGCGGGCGCCCCGGTGCCGTCGACGATGCGCGCGTTGGTGATGAGCACATCGATGGGTTCGGGCGGCGCAGACGGCTGTCCGCAGGCGGCGGCGAGGGCGGCGACCAGCGTGATTGCGCACCTGGCGACGTGGTTCGAAACGAGCATGGCGGCTACTCCTCCTGCGCTCGTGCTTCACACGAGCGGGTGTTCGCACTACTATTTGCGTCAGCGCCCTTGTGGGGCGCGTCGTCTCTATACGTTTTACTGAGTCACTCTGGAGAGTGATGCATGGCAAAGAAAGTCGCAGCGAAGAAGTCGCCCGTCAAGAAGGCCGCCCCCAAGGCGGCCGCAAAGAAGGCCAAGGCGCCGGCCGCCAAGAAGCGCACGCCCAACGCAGGGTTCATGAAGCCGATGACGCTCAGCGCCGAACTGGCGGCGGTGATCGGCGACAAGCCGATGCCGCGCACTGAGGTCACCAAGAAGCTCTGGGAGTACATCAAGAAGAACAAGCTGCAGGACCCGAAGAACAAGAGGAACATCAACGCCGACGCCAAGTTGAAGGTCATCTTCAAGAAGCCGACCGTCTCGATGTTCGAGATGACCAAGCTCGTCAGCGCGCACCTGAAGTAACCCGCGCCGAGTCGGGCGCGCTACTGAAAGTGCGCCCGAATCGCATCCACCAGGGCAGGAATGGACGGCACGGCTGGCACGATGGCCGGCGACACACCGAGGCGGCGCACGGCGTCGGTGGCGGCCGGGCCCACGGTGGCCACCGTGGTGTGGGCCAGCAGGTCGGCCGTCTGTTCTTCCCCGTAGAGCGAGGCAAACGACCGCACTGCCGCGGCGCTCGTGAACGTCACGACGTCGAGGCGGTGCTGCAGCAACTGGCCGTACACATCCAGTTCCGGGTTGTCTTCGGCCGCCAGCGTCCGGAACGCTGGGGCGTGCCGCACGTCGGCGCCAGCCGCCGACAGCGCCTCGCCGAGCGTGTCCCGGCTGCCCACCGACACCGGCATCAGCACGCGTCTTCCCTGCACTGCCGCGAGTCCGCCCATGGCCACGACGACGCTGTCCACGCCCTGGCCCTCGGCCACCACGTCGACGCGGATACCGAAGCGTGCGAGGCGCTCGCTGGTGCCCACGCCCACCGCGCAGAGTGCCGGACCCGCCAGCGCGCGCGCGTCACGGCCCCGGTCGAAGATCCGGTGCATGAAGCCCTCCACGCCGTTCACGGTCGTGAAGACGACCCAGTCGTAGTCGGCCATCGCGTCGGCGGCCTCGTCGAGTGCGTCGAAGCCGTCAAGCGGCGCCACGCGCAACACGGGCGCTTCCACGGCCTCGGCGCCAGCGGCCTCGAGCAGTTCGACCAGTTCGCTGGCCTGATGCCGCGACCTGGTCACGAGCACTCGGCGGCCAAAGAGCGGCCGCTGGTCGAACCAGCGCACGTGGTCACGCAGGCCCACCACCTTGCCGACAATCAATGTCGCCGGGCCGTCGAGCGGGCCGGCGGCGAGGCTGGCCGCGATGTCATCGATCGTGCCGGACACGGTCTGCTGGCCCGCCAGCGTGCCGTGCGTGACGAGTGCCGCGCGGTCATCGGCCGGCCGGCCATGGTCGGTCAGCGCCTTCACCACGTCGGCCAGTTCGTCGCGGCCGCCGAAGCACACGACCGTGCCCTCGAGCTTCGCCAGATGCGCCCAGTTGATGCGGGTGGGTTCGCCGTTGCCGGCCTCGTGTCCGCGCACGATCGTGAGCGTGTCGCCGCCGCCAGGGTAAGTGAGCGGAATGCCGGCATACGCGGCCACGCCAAACACCACGGGTACGCCCGGCACGACCTCGAACGGTATCCCTTGCTCGTGCAGGAAGAGCGCCTCTTCTCCGCCCCGATCGAACAGAAACGGGTCGCCCTGCTTCAGCCGGGCCACCACCTTGCCTTCGCGCGCCTTCTCGGCCAGCAGGATGCTGATGGCGTCCTGATCGGTGGCTTCACGGGCCGGGCGTCCCACGTCGATACGCTCGGCGCGGCGTGGGGCCAGGTCGAGCACGCGCGGGTGCACGGACCGATCGTAAATCACTACGTCGGCCGCATCGAGGCATCGTTGCCCCCGCGCGGTAATAAGACCCGGCGCTCCAGGTCCCGTCCCAATCAGATACACCAGCGTCCGCATGTGCCGCTCATTCTACTAGCCGCTAGCCGCCAGCCGCTGAATTAAGGTCGTATCGCATGATGGCGGCGTGACGGCCGCCCTTGACTCGCTCGAGTTCGTACACGTCACCGGGCAGCACCGCCCGTTCGTTCAGCACCCCTGACAGCACCTGCCGGTCCGCCTCATCAAGCCTGAGTGCGCCGGCCGCCTGCGTACCGGAGAGGTGCCGGGCGTCGCGGGCTCCCACGATCACGCCCGCCACGCGTGGCTGCGCGAGCACCCAGGCAATGGCAACCGAACCCATCGGAACCTCGTGACGGCGCGCCACCTGGTGCAGAGCCACGAGCAGGCGCTGGAATCGTGCCCAGCCGCCGAACTCGTCGATGATCAGGCGGTACTTCACGAGCGACCGGTTGGCGGGTTCGGCGGGTTCCGGCACACCCAGATAGCGTTCCGTCAGGAAGCCGCCGGCGACGGCGCCATAGCAGAGTAGCTGTATGCCTCGAGCGTCGCACAGCCGCTGCATGGCACCCGCGGCTCGCTGGTCGAGCAGTGAGTACTGCACTTGATGCGCCTCCACGGGCACGCCCGCGTCCACGATCGACTGCAGGACTGGCGTGTCGAAGTTCGTGGCGCCGAGGTGGCGGATCTTGCCGGCCGCCTGCAAGTCGTGCAGCCAGCCGGCCGTATCG
>JANNEJ010000234.1:0-4375 GCA_031378585.1 Acidobacteriota bacterium
GCTCGCCACACTGGGTAACGAATCTGCCGTTGAGACTGGTGCCGGTGGCGGAAGGGTGTCGCCAGACGGGCAACGGGTCACGGTTGCCCGGGGAACCGCCGGTAACCTCGACGTGTGGGTGCTCGACGGGGTCCGCGAGACCCGCCTGACATTCGATCCAGCCGACGACGACAACGGACTGTGGTCACCAGACGGGCGTCGCATCGTCTTTCAGTCAAGGCGAAGCGGCGTGCAGGATCTGTACTGGAAACTGGCCAACGGCACCGGAGGCGATCTGCCGCTCGTGACCTCTCCTGACAGCGACGTCGTGAACTCCTGGTCGCGCGACGGCAAGTTCATCCTGTTCCACAGGCTGGACCAGAAGACAGGCCGCGACCTCTGGGTGCTGCCCGTGGACGGCGACCGGCCCGGCACGCCGCGCGTGATCCTGCAGACCGGCGCGAACGAGCGCATGGGGGCGTTCTCGCCCGACGGCCGGTGGGTGGCCTATGAAGCCGATCCCGCCGGGGTGTTCAACATCTACGTGCGTCCGTTCCCTGCGATGGACGCCGGACAGTGGCAGATCTCGGTGGATGGCGGGCAGCAGGCGCGATGGAGCCCCGACGGCAAGGAGATCTACTACCTGGCAGCCGACGACAGGCTGATGGCGGTACCCATCAGCATAGACGGCGCGACGCTTGCACCCGGACGGCCGGCGGCGCTCTTCGATGCGCGCCTGGGCCCCAGACCCGAAAACGGCGGCGGGACTGGCTACGACGTGGCGCCCGACGGCCGCTTTCTCGTCGATGTGCTGGTTGACGACGGACCCACGTCGTCCATCACGCTCGTGCAGAACTGGCGGCCGCCGGCGACGAAGTGAGGGTAGCGACGCGCACGGCGTCATCCGCGCCGGTGGCGTTGCAGAATCCACACAGTGCAACTAGACTGGTTGCTGGAGTTACTAGTGGCAGAAACCGTCTCGACCATCGATGTGCGACAGCGCATCGGCGACATGCTCAACCGCGTAGCCTTGCGCCGTGACGAGTTCGTCATCGCCCGCAAGGGAAAGGCCTTGGCGGCGCTCGTCCCGGTGGAGCGCCTCGAGCAGATGCGCCGCTTTGCCACCCGGCATGCACTCGATGCGCTGGCCGCACAGCGGGGGGGGCGGCTGTCGGGCGCCGCAGCCGACGCGTTGGGGCTCGACGCGCAAGCGTGGGCTCGCACACCGCGGCGGCGGCCGAAGCGCCGGACGAAATAAGCCGTGCTTCGGATCGTGCTCGACGCCAACGTCTACGTCAGCGCGCTGATTCGGCCGGAGGGTCCGCCCGGGCAGATCCTCGCGCGTTTCCTTCGCGGCGGCGACTTCGACCTGGTGGTCTCGCCGTCGATCATCGACGAGACGCTCACGGCGTTCCGGTATCCGAAGGTTCGCAAGTACCTGCGGGCCGCAGTCGATCCGACGCTGTGGTTCGAGGACCTCGTGCTGCTGGCGCACCTCGTTGAGGCTGAACCGCCCTATCCGTCGGTCTCCGAAGATCCCGACGACGACAAATACTTCGCCGCGGCGCTCGCCGGCCAGGCCACACTCATCGTGAGTGGCGATCCCGACGTGCTGTCGGTCGGCAGCTACGACGGCATCCGTGTCGTCACTCCACGCGCGCTGCTCGACCTGTTGTCGACGGGCTGACCTCAGCATCCATGCGTGGGTATCACGCAACGTCGTCGTTCCACGTCTCGCCCGAGCTGAACGGACCGCCGTGCTCCGCGAGTAGGCTGCCCCTCAAGGACCTATTCGCCTTCGGTGGGGCCACCGGAACGAGCTTGGCCACAAGACGCCCGCGCTTGGTGATCACGACCGGCGTGCGCGTTTCCGCCACGTCGTCGAGCATCTGCAGGCACACGTCCTTGAACCTGCCGGCCGCAATGGACTTCATGCCCTCAAGCTAGCCAGGGCCATATGGCCATGTCAACACACGGGCCGAGACGAGTGCCAGAGGCACGGCCATGCGGCTAGACCGCCTCGCCCCGTTCGAGTCTCCGCTCTTTCCGGGCCTCGCCGTTCGGCTCGGCGACATCTTCGAGGAATGGAGTGGGCAGAGGCCGGCGCCTCCGTGGAGGCGCCGTTGGCGACGCGGGGGATCGGAAGCCAAGCCGCGCACGACCTTGATGGCCACCTTCCGCGCCATCTCCGGCCGCGGGTAGCGCGCCCGATAGACGTGGCCTGTGCAGCGAGGCTACCGCAACACCGTGAGGTCCTGCTGCAGCCGGTCGAACGCGACGGCGCGCACGCGTTCGGCGAGTGGGTAGGTATCTGTGCCGATGTGAATCACGTCGAGCCGGTCGAGCGCAAGGTCCTGCATGGCCACGCGCATCGACCGCGTGACCTCCGGCGCCACCGTGTGCTTCACCTCGAAGCCCAGCCGCGTGCGGCCGCGCACCACGAGCAGGTCGAGCTCGGCGCCCTGGTGGGTGGCCCAGAAGAAACACTCGCGCCGGTCGGCGCCCAGACGCCGGACCACGGCGTCGATCGCGAACCCCTCGAACGACGCGCCCACCTTGGGATGCGTCGTCAGATCGTCGGCCCTGCGAATCCCGAGCAACTGGTGCAGCAGGCCCACATCGCGAAAATACAGCTTCGGCGACTTGACGAGCCGCTTGCCCTGGTTCTCGGTCCACGGCGCAAGCAACCGCACCATGAAGGTGTCGACCAGCAGGTCGAGGTAGCGCCGGCTCGTGGTGTGCGACACGCCGAACGACCGCGCGATCTCGGACCCGTTCCAGATCTGGCCGTGATAGTGCGCCAGCATTTCCCACACCCGCTCGATCGTGCGCGCGGGGTACCCGGGGCCGAGCGCCGGCAGATCCTGCTCCACGTAGGTGCGACGCAGGTCCTGTCGCCACGAGAAGCTCTCGGCGTCGGTGCGCGCGAGGTAGCTGCGGGGATATCCTCCGCGCAGCCACAGCTTACGCCAGTGTCGCGGGCCCACGTCGGTGAGACCGAATCCATCGAGCTCGTGATACGTGATGCGGCCGGCGAGCGTCTCGGAACTCTGCTTCAGCAGGTGGGGTGACGCGCTGCCGAGCACGAGGAACGTCGCCGGGCGCCGCGGTCGATCCGCCAGAACCCGCAAGATCGGAAACAACTCCGGTCGCCGTTGGACCTCGTCGATCACGACGAGCCCGCGCGCGGCTCCGAGCGCCGTGGCCTCGTCATCCAACCGCCGCACCGACGCCGGATCCTCCAGGTCGAAGTAGGAGGTCGACCGCCCGGCCCCTTCGGCCAGCGCGCGGGCGACGGTGGTCTTCCCCACCTGGCGTGGGCCCAGTAGACCAACGACGGGCTGACGGCGGAGCTGGTGGCGAATCGCGTCGAGATGGTCGATCCGCCCGAACATGGGCTCACTTTAACATGAAAATTGAGCACTCCACAGTCAGTTTTCATTGTCAATGTTTCGCGTCGCCGTCACTCTTCACGGCACCATGCATCGGCCTTGGCGGTGACGAGCGCCGTTAGGACCCGCGCGTCGGGCGGGTCGCAGCTGAACCACCGCCTTACGGCTTCTTGCGCATCTGCTCCAGCAGCGGAATGTCCGTCACCGCCTTCGGCGCCGGCAGCGCCCGCAGGAACGCGTAGATGTCAGCCAACTCGGCGTCGGAGACCACGGTGTCTGAGTACGCCGCCATGCGCGCGGGACGCCGCACGTAGCGAACGAAGTTGTCCTGGCCGCGCTGCACGCGGGCAATGCGCGGGTAGATCCCGCCGCCCTGTCCTTCGGTGCGGTGGGAGAAGTAGCACGCCTTCTCGGTAAAGAGCCGCTTGCCGTTGTCCGCATTGCCAGTCGGCGTCTGTGCGGCCGTCGCGGCGGGCGCTGGCACCTGGGCGCGCAGGGACGGCACCGCCGTCGAGAAGGCGAGCGCGACGCACGCGAGCAAGGCTCTGGTCATCGAGTGTTCCTCGGTCAGCGCGGTTGCGTCACGACGTCCACGAGCGCGGGCTCGCCGCGCTTCACGACCTCGATCGCGCGCTTCAGCGCGGGGCCCAGGTCGTTGGGGTTCGTGATCGGACCCGCACCGTAAACCCCGTAGGCCTTGGCCAGCGACGCGTAGTCGATATTCGGGCTGTCGAGGTTGTTCCCGATGCCGGCACGCCCAACATCGCGATTGGCGCGCGTCGCCATGTCGACGATGAACATCCGTTCCTGGTGGTAGGCACGGTTGTTATGCATGATGGTGAGCAGCGGAATGCGGTGGTGCGCCGCCGTCCACAGCACGGCCGGCGCGTAGTTCAAGTCGCCGTCGCACTGGATGTTCACGCTCAGGCGTCCGTGCTTGCGGTTGGCGAGTGCGGCGCCCACGGCCGCCGGCGCGCCGTAGCCGATGCCGTAGGCGCCCGACC
>JANNEJ010000115.1:0-6747 GCA_031378585.1 Acidobacteriota bacterium
ACAAGGGCGAGCCGTGGCGGCGGATGTTCATGTCGGACTTGGCCACGGCCTTTGCCGTGCTGGCCCTGCTCTAGTCGGCCGACGTGCGCATCCTCGTCGTCGAAGACGACCACAGCATCGCCGAGTTCGTGGCGGCCGGCCTGCGCCAGGAAGGGTTGGCGGTGGACGTCGCGAGCAACGGTGTGGACGGACTGGACCGGGCCAGCGCCCACCCTTACGACGCGGCCATCGTCGACGTGATGCTGCCACGCCTCGACGGCCTGAGCCTGGTGGCGGCGCTGCGGCGCGCCGGCGTCACCACGCCCGTGCTCTTTCTGAGCGCGCGCCATTCGGTGGACGACCGCGTGAAGGGCCTGCAGACCGGCGGCGACGACTACCTCACCAAGCCGTTCGCGTTCCAGGAGCTGCTGGCGCGGGTGCAGGCGCTCACGCGCCGCGGGCAACTGCCGATCGAGGCGGCGGAGCTGGCGGTGGGCGATCTGCGGCTCGATCGCCTCACGCGCCGGGCCAGCCGCGGCGGCACGCCGATCGAGCTGCGCCCGCGCGAGTTCGCCCTGCTCGAGTACCTGATGCGTCAACCGGGCCGGGTGGCGTCGAAGGCGATGATCGTCTCGCACGTGTGGGACTACAGCTTCGACACCGGCACCAACGCCGTGGACGTGCTGGTGCACCGACTGCGGGACAAGATCGACAAGGACTTCGAGCCGAAGCTGCTGCACACGGTGCGAGGCGTGGGGTATGTCCTCAAGGCCGAATAGCGCCTTCGCGCGAGCCTTCCCGCTGCGCATCGCGTTGTGGTACGCCGGGCTGTTCGCGGCCAGTGCGGTGGCCGTGGCGATGGTCACCTATCTGCTGCTCGCGCGCGCCTTGGCGGCGCAAGACCACTCGGTGCTCGAGTCGATGCTCACGCGCTATGCCGTCGAGTACACCCGCACCGGCTTGGGCGGCCTGCGGCAGCTTATCGCGGTTGATGCCGGCGAGGGCCGGCACGAGCGCCTGCTCGTGCGCGTGATCGATGCCGGCGCCCAAGTGGTCTATTTCGCCGAGCCACAGGGGTGGGGCGGCTTCGACCTTTCGCAGCTCGACGCGCCCGCGGTCGTGCGGGCCGGGTGGATGGTGATCGACAACCCGCCTGACGGATCGGCGCTCGAAGTGGGCTCGGCGCGGCTGGCCGACGGCGTGATCGTGCAGGTGGGGCGCAGCTCGCACGTGCGCGACGAACTGCTCGGCCACTTCCGCGCGCGCGGACTGCAGGGGCTCGTGCTGGTGGCGCTCGTGGGGCTGGCGGGCGGCGCGCTGCTCACGCACTTCGCGTTGGCGCCGCTGCGGGCGCTCGAAGGCACGCTGCGGTCCATCCTGGCCACCGGCCGCTTCGACGCGCGGGTCGAGACGCGCGCGTCCACCGATCCGCTCGACGAACTGGGCGGGCTCGTGAACGACATGCTCGGCCGCATCCAGGTGCTGCTCTCGGGGATGCGCGGCGCGCTCGACAACGTCGCGCACGATCTGCGCACGCCGCTCACGCGCCTGCGCGCCGTTGCCGAATCGGCGCTCCTGGCCGACCATCCGGCAGCCCTGCGCGACGGCCTGGCGCGCGCGCTCGACGAGGCCGACCGCGTCAATGCCACGCTCACCGCGCTGATGGATATCTCGGAGGCCGAAACCGGCACCATGGCGCTCGATCGCAGTGCCGTCGACCTGGCGGCGGTCGTGAGCGAGGCCCTCGACCTCTACGCCGACGAGGCCGAGGACAAGGGCCTGGCGCTCACGGCGACGGTGCCGGCCGGCCTGACCGTGTTGGGCGACCGCACGCGGGTGCGGCAGGTGCTGGCCAACCTGATCGAGAACGCGGTGAAGTACACCGTCGCCGGCGGTCGCGTCGAGGTCACTGGCGCCACCGCCGCGCGCGGCATCACCGTGTCGGTACACGACACCGGGGTGGGCATCACCGCCGCCGACCTGCCGCTCGTGTGGGATCGCCTGTATCGCGGCGATACGAGCCGATCGAGCCGCGGCCTGGGCCTGGGTCTGTCGCTCGTGAAGGCGATCGTCGAGGCGCACGGCGGCGACGTGGCCGTCGCCTCCACCGTGGGCCAGGGCACGACATTTTCGGTCACGCTGCCGGCGTCGACGTAGGCGCCGGCGCGACGTCGATCTGCTGCGCCACGCTGGCGCCGGTGTCGGTCGAGTAGCGGACCTGCACCGCGTGGCCCACCTCCGAGGTGAGGGCGTCCGGCGACACGGTGCGGCCGTCCTGCACGACGCGGGTCGTCGCTGCCAGCACGAACGTCAGCTCGTCCTCGTCCTGCCGCACCACCACCGTGCGGCTGGCGCGATCGACGCGGGCGAGGCAGCCCGAGGCCCTCGCCTCGGCTGGACCAGCCAGCGCCGCGCCGGCCACGGCCAGGAATGCGAGGGCAGTGAGGACGAGAACGTGATGCATGGCCGCGCTCGACTTCACGATAGGCACGTGACGTTGACGCCAGCCTGTCGCCACCATGACATTACTGACAGCCCGGGATACAGCGAACCTGTCACATTTGTCATGATCGCGATAGGACCAAGACACCCGCGCGCGCGTCCAATCGAGTGAGGCGCACGCAACGCGCCACTGGAGGAACGTTCCGTCATGCACGAGATCAACTCGCGTCCGTCGCGGCGCCTGGCCCCGTTGGCCCGCGCCGCCGTCCTGGTGCTGGGCACCGTGGTGACCGTGGCTGCCGTGGCCAGCGTGTCTGGTATCCGCGACACGCTGTCGGCCGCCGTCCAGCCCGCTACCCACGCGCTCGCGCCCGCAGGTGGTCCCGCGCCTCGTCCCGCTCCGCCGCCACTGCCGGCGCATCCCTTGTCGTACAGCGCCGTGGTCGACACCGTGGCGCCCAGCGTCGTCACCATCCGCGTGCAGAAGCAGGCGGAGGTCACCAATACCTCGATGCCCGCGCCCTTCCGCGAGTTCTTCGGCAACCGCGGCGGCGGGCCCGAGCGGCGGCGTGAAGGCGGGCTCGGCTCGGGCGTGGTGGTGCGCGAGGACGGCCTGATCCTTACGAATCATCACGTCGTGGACGGCGCCGACACGATTCGCGTCGACCTCGCCGATGGGCGGTCGTTTGTCGCCACGCTCGTGGGCAGCGACGGGCCGAGCGATCTGGCGGTGCTGCGCGTGCCGGCCAAAGGGCTGCCGGCCCTGCCGTTTGGCAACTCCGACCGCATGAAGGTGGGCGACGTGGTGCTGGCCTTCGGCAACCCACTGGGCGTGGGCCAGACGGTGACCATGGGCATCGTGAGCGCGAAGGGCCGCGCCACCGGCGTGAGCGACGGCTCGTACGAGGATTTCCTGCAGACCGACGCGCCGATCAACCAGGGCAACTCGGGCGGCGCACTCGTGAACCTGCAGGGCGAGCTCGTGGGCATCAACGCGCAAATCGTGTCGCCGTCGGGCGGCAACATCGGCCTGGGCTTTGCGATTCCCTCGTCGATGGCCATGGCGGTGACCGAGCAGCTCGCGCGCGACGGCGTGGTGCGGCGCGCCAAACTCGGCGTGACGGTACAGGGGCTGACCCCGGAACTGGTCGAGAGCCTCGGCGCCACGGATGCGCGCGGCGCGCTCGTGAGCGACGTGGAGCCGGGCGGCCCGGCCGATCGCGCGGGCGTGAAGCAGGGCGACGTCGTGGTGGAAGTGGACGGCAAGCCGGTGGCTGATGCCAACGCGATGCGCAATCAGATTGCCGGCACGCGGCCCGGGGAGTCGGTGCCGCTTGTGCTGCGCCGCAACGGCCGCACCGAAACGGTGACGGCACGGCTGGCCGAGCGCGAACGTGCCGAGGTCGACGGGCCGCGGGCGTCGACTGGCGGCGCTCGCAGCGAATCCGGGTTCGGCATGTCGGTCGAACCGCTCACGCCGAGCCTCGCCGAGCAGTTGGAGCTGCCGCGCACGGCGGCGGGACTGGTGGTGACCGACCTCGATCCGGCAGGACTGGCGGCCTCTGCCGGCGTGCGTGAGGGTGACGTCATCAAGTTGGTGAACGGCCAGGCGGTGGAATCGGTGTCGTCGCTGCGAGCGGCGTTGAAGAAGCATCCGGAACGGCCGGCGCTGGTGCTCGTCAGCCGCAAAGGTGCGGACGCGTTCGTGGCGCTGCCTCGCGCGGAGTCGTAATGCCTCTCATTGCCGGGCGCGCGGGCTGGGGCCTCGCGTCCGGCGCACTGCTGGGCGCCTTGATCGTTGCCGCCAGCGGCTGCGCCATCGTCACGACGGCGATCCGAGGTGAGCCGGACGGCGTCGTCGTGCGCACCGACACGGTGCTGCTGCACGGCGCGCCACTCGCCCTGCACCTGGCGCAGCCGGTGTTATCGCGCGGTCGCCCGCTCGTGCTCTACGCGAGCGGCGACGGCGGATGGTTCGGCACGGCCGTCGACATGTTTCGCGTCATCGCCGCCCAGGGGTACCCCACGGTGGGGTTCAGCGCGCGCGCGTTCCTGCGCATCGAACGGCCGCGGCATGCCGCCCTGAACCCCACGCAGCTCGCTCTCGACTACGAGACGATACTGACGCACACCCGCGCGGCCCTCGACACCCCGCCCGGCACGAGAGCCATCCTCACGGGCTGGTCGCGCGGCGCGTCGTTTGCCGCGCTCGCGGGCACTGAGCCGGTGCTTCGCGCGCACACCGCGGGCATCGTCGCTATTGGTCTGGCCGCCGACGAAAATCTCACGATCGATGCCGAGAACGATGGCGATGACGGCCCCAGCGACGCACCCCCAGGACCGCTTGGCGCGTTTGCGCCGTACGCGCTGCTGCAGCGCCCAGGGGCGCCTCCCACGGCCGTGATTCAGGCCGAGCACGACAACTATCTGAAGGCGGCCGAGGCTCGCACGCTGCTCGGTCCCGACACCACGACGCGACGGCTGTACGCCGTGGCGGCCCGGGACCACCGATTCTCCGGCGGCGCAGCGGCGTTCACCGCGGCCCTCGAGGATGCACTGGCCTGGCTCGGCACGCCAGCGCGCGACGCGCCCCTCAAGCCTGTGGTGCCGTCGTCGGGCTGAGCGGCAATCGCACCGTTGCGACGCCACACAGTGGGATAGATTGATTGGCCGAATGTTTCGTGCTACCCGCACTCTCGTCGCCGGTCTCGTGTTCGGCATCGGCACCGCCTGCGCAACGCGAGCTCACGTAGACCCCCAGAGCGCGGCTGACGGGCTGCAACAGCGGGCGGGCGCCGCTGCGCGCACCGGCGGGCCGGCCGCGCCCAGGAGATCCCTGCAGGCATTCGCCTGGATGACGGCCTGACGCCTGACGAGGCGGTCGCCGTCGCGCTGTGGAACAACGCCGCCTTCCAGGTCAGCGCCAGCGACCTGGGCTTCGCCCGCGCCGATCTGCTGGACGCCGGCGTCCTGACCAACCCGGTGTTGTCGCTGGATCGGCACCACCGTCAGGAAGGGCGCCACCATCGTGCGCCTCGTGCCCCTGGCTCCGGCCGAGCGCGACGTCCGTATCGAAGCCGAGCGCGCGGTCAGCGAGGCGGAGGGCCGCCAGTCGATGGCGGCACAGCGCGCGGAGCGCGCCACGCGCCTCGCCGCCGACGGGTCCGGCAGCCGACGCGCCGCCGAAGAGGCGCAAGCCGACCTCGTCGTCGCTAATGCCGCGCTCAAGGCGGCGCAGGACCGGCTCGCGCTCGCCTCACGCGGGGTAAGCCACACCGGTGCGCTGCCCCTGAACGCGCCCGCAGATGCCATGCTCCAGGCCGTGTATGCCGGCGCCGGCCAGACGGTGGCAGCGGGCGCGCCTCTGTTCGATCTGGTGCAGCTCGACACCGTGTGGATCCGCGTGCCGCTCTACGCCCGGGACGTCGACGAGATCGATCGCCGGGGCCCGGCGCGCATCGTGCCCGTGGGTGCCGCAGGCACGACGCCAGGCACCGTGGCGCGGCCGGTCACGGCCTCGCCGTCGGCCGACCCCTCGACTGCCGCGATTGATCTGTACTACGCCGTCTCCAACCCTGGTGGCGCACTGCGCCCGGGGCAGCGGGTGGGCGTGCGTGTCCCATTGACGTCCGGGGCGCAGAGTCTCGTGGTGCCCCATGCCGCCCTTCTGCACGACGCGTCGGGCGGCAGTTGGGTGTACGAAGTGCGAGGGTCGAATGTCTTCGTGCGCCGTCGCGTGTCCGTCGTGGACCTCGTCGACGGCTTCGCCGTGCTCGATCATGGACCGGCGCCGGGCACGCGCGTGGTCACGGCCGGGGCCGCCGAGCTCTTCGGCACCGAGTTCGGGGCCGGCAAGTGATGCGGGCGATCGTGGCGGCCGCGCTGCGGCTGCGCATCGCGGTCGTGACCCTGTCGGTCGTGCTGATTGTCGTCGGCTTCCGCGCCACGCGCGACGCGCCGTTCGACGTGTTCCCGGAGTTCGCGCCGCCGCTGGTCGAGATCCAGACCGAGGCGCCGGGGCTGTCGAGCGCCGACGTCGAGGCGCTGGTCAGCGTGCCGCTCGAAGCCGCCATGAGCGGCGTGCCCGGCCTGCAGACGCTGCGGTCGAAGTCGGCGCTCGGCCTGTCGTCGGTCGTCCTCATCTTCGGGAACGGCGCCGACCGCCTGTCGGCACGCCAGCTCGTGCAGGAGCGGCTGACCCGCGTGGCCGCCACCCTGCACGAGCTGGCGTGCCGACAGGCGGTCGGCGCCGTTCCCGAAGATGAGGACGACCGACGACAGGCCGAGCGCCGACTTCGACCGCAGCGTCTGCAGGCCGGGCACGCC
>JANNEJ010000153.1:0-1510 GCA_031378585.1 Acidobacteriota bacterium
TTTAGAATTGAAAAACGATTAACAAGCTAGGCGAGAGGTGGACCACGAGATATTTGCTGAGCAGATAAATGAATAAGGTGAGGCGAGTTTATTTCTGAAGTCGGTACAGTCGAAATTATCGAAACGTAATAAACATATTCCGGATTAGAGACGGCGATGTCCAAAGCTTCGACCAACCCGGAAACAGTTGCGACGCGAAGCAATTCATGCTCAGTATGATCGGCAGCCGTATGATCACCGGACTCGTGATCCGGTTCACCGTCATGATGGTGATTGCCGTGGTACTCGCGGTGGGCATCATGATCCTGTCGTCGGGCGCCGTGTCGGAGTTCGTCCAGCGTCATCCCACGGTGAAGGTACTGGCGCTCAGCTTCCTGCTCCTCATCGGCATGTCGCTTGTGGGCGAGGGGCTGGGGCAGCACATCCCCAAGGGCTACATCTACTTTGCCATGGCCTTCTCGGTGTTCGTGGAGGTCATCAATATTCGCGTGCGCAAGCCCGGCGTGCCGGTGGGTCTGCACGATTCCTACACCGCCGACCCGCCGAAAGCCTGACGAGCGGTTACCTCGATCATCCAGCGGGCGACCTCGCCGGTTACGTCGCGGTCGACGTCGGCTTGTGGACGCCTGGTCGAGGCCAGCACCTCGAGCGAGTGATCGCCGGTTGCGACCGGCAGGATCTCGAGCGCGGGCACGTCGCCCACGGCCGCGCGCACGGCGTCGGGGCCGCCGAAGCTGTCGCGCGTGCCTTGCACGATGAGCGTGGGCACGCCGAGGCGCTGCAGGTGTGAGACCCGGTCGCCGCCGCGGGGCCCAGGCGGACGCAGGGGGTAGCCGAAGGCCACGGCGCCGGCCAGTGGCAGCGGGCCGGCCCAGCGCTCGGGTGTGGCCGCCAGATGCGTCGCCATGCGTCCGCCCATCGACTTGCCGCCAACGACGAGGGCCCGCGTCGCGGGGAACGCCGCTGCCGCCGCGGCCATGGCCGCGAGGAAGGCCCGCTCGAGCGTGGGCGCCCGGTCGGGCAGCGTGCGCCCCGCCGCCAGGTAGGGGAAGTCGAAGGTCACGACGTCGATGCCCTGGGCGGCCAGCAGCGTCGCGTAGCGGCGCATGAACGGGCTGCTCTGGCCGGCGCCGGCGCCGTGGGCGAAGACGAAGAGCACCCCGGCCGCCGCGCTGGGCTCGGCCGGGTAGCACGTTCCCGGCACGGGAGCGTGTCCAGCAGCGAAGTCGATGACAAGCGGTGACATGGCGGCGCTGTTCCGGCCGCTATATTATTCGTATCGCGGTTTCCCGCCGTGCGCCAGCCTCGGGGTTTCCATCGTGCCTGTCTTCCACGTTCGTCCTTCGCGGCTCGCACTGTGTACGTGGGCCATGTTCGCGCCGGCGTGCGTCGTGCTGGCCACCCTGACGCCGGCGGCGGCGCAGGACAGCTCGGTGGCGCTGCTCCCCCGGCCGGCGGCGACGGCGTCGGTCGTGGCGGAAGCGCCCATCCTCGACGGCGACGTGCTCGG
>JANNEJ010000155.1:0-3906 GCA_031378585.1 Acidobacteriota bacterium
TGAACGAGGTCAGCTCGTCCCGCGCCCTGCTCCCTTCGGAGTCTCCTCAGCAACATGGCAAAGACCGCGCTCATCACCGGCATTACGGGTCAGGACGGGTCGTATCTCGCGGAACTGCTGCTCTCGAAGGGCTACCGCGTGGTCGGGGCAATTCGCCGGCTCAGTGCGCCGAACCAGTGGCGCATTGCGCACTTGCAGGACCGGGTCACCCTGCGTGCGGCCGACCTGCTCGACCAGCTCTCGCTGATCAAGGTCATCGACGAGGCCGAGCCCGACGAGGTGTACAACCTGGCGGCGATGTCGTTTGTGCCCGCCTCCTGGGACCAGCCGATGCTGACCGGCGAGTTCAACGCCCAGGGCGTGACGCGCGTCCTCGAGGCCATTCGCCAGGTGAACCCGAAGATCAAGTTCTATCAGGCCTCGTCGAGCGAGATGTACGGCAAGGTGCGCGAGGTGCCGCAGAGCGAGCTGACGCCGTTCTACCCGCGCAGCCCGTACGGCGTGTCGAAGGTCTTCGGACACTACATCACCGTGAACTACCGTGAGAGCTACGGGCTGTTTGCCTGCTCCGGGATCCTGTTCAACCACGAGTCACCCCGCCGCGGTCTGGAGTTCGTCACGCGGAAGGTCACCGACGGCGTGGCGCGCATCAAGCTGGGTCTCTCTGACGCGCTGTATCTCGGCAACCTCGACGCCAAGCGGGACTGGGGCTTCTCGGGCGACTACGTGCGGGCGATGTGGTCGATGATGCAGCAGGACCGGCCCGACGACTACGTCATCGCGACCGGCGTGACCCACACGGTCGAACGGCTGGTCGAACTCGCCTTCAGCCACGCCGGACTCGACTGGCGGCAGCACGTGAAGGTCGACCAGCGCTTCATCCGGCCGGCTGAAGTCGATCTGCTCATCGGCGATCCCTCGAGGGCGAAGGCCGAACTCGACTGGACGCCTGAGGTGTCGTTCGAGCAGCTCATCGCGATGATGGTTGATGCCGACATCGCCCGGCACACCGAGCACCCGGGTGTGTTGCAGGGATAGCGCGCGGACATCAGTCCGATGACGCGCACGAGGTCATGATGTCAAACACCTCGCCCGTTCCGCTGCTCGACCTTCAGGCCCAGTACCGGCCGCTCCGCGACGAGTTGCTGGCCGCCGTCACGCGCGTGTGCGACAGCCAGCGCTGTATTCTCGGCGACGAGGTGGTGGCCCTCGAGCGTGAGCTCGCCGACTACCTCGGCGTCGCGCACGCCGTGGGCATGTCGTCGGGCACCGACGCGCTGCTCGCGGCGTTGATGGCCCTCGGCGTGGGCCCTGGCGACGAAGTGGTCACGCCCACGTTCTCGTTCTTCGCCTCGGCGGGTGCTGTCTCTAGACTTGGGGCCACGCCGGTGTTTGTCGACATCGACCCCCGCACGTTCAACGTAGACGTCGCGGCGGTCGCTCGCGCGCTGTCCCCGCGCACCAAGGCCATCATGCCCGTGCACCTCTACGGGCAGGCCGCCGACATGGCGGCCGTGGTTGCGCTCTCGCAGGAACGCGGCGTGCCCGTCGTGGAAGACGCGGCACAGGCCATCGGCGCGCGCGAGGGCGGGCGCGCTGTGGGCGGACTTGGCCACGTCGGCTGTTTTTCGTTCTACCCGACCAAGAACCTGGGCGCGTTCGGCGACGGCGGTCTCGTGACCACGATGGACGGCGCCCTGGCCGATCGGCTTCGCCTGCTGCGCGACCACGGCCAGCAACCCAAGTACCACCACGCCATCATCGGCGGCAACTTCCGGCTCGATGCCATTCAGGCGGCGGTGCTGCGCGTGAAGCTGCCGCACCTGCAGGCGTGGACCGAGGCCCGGCGACGCAATGCCGCGCGCTACCGCGCGCTCTTTGCCGACGCGGGTTTGCTCGAGGCCGTCACCCTGCCCTACGAGCGACCGGACGGGTACCACGTCTACAACCAGTTCGTCGTGCAGGTGCCCCGGCGCAACGAGTTGCGGGCGTTTCTCACGGCGCGGGGGATTGGCACCGAGATCTACTACCCGGTGCCGTTTCACCGGCAGGCCTGTTTCGCGCACCTCCCCTCGTCGGTCGGCCCGTTTCCGCACGCCGACGCCGCGGCGACTCGCGTGCTGGCGCTGCCGATCTACGGAGAACTGCACGACGATCAGCTGCAGCAGGTCGTTCAGGCCATCGCCGCGTTCCTCGGCTAGCGAGTCGCGTAGCTAACGCTCGAAGCGCCCTGAGACCAGCGCCGCCTGCTCCGTGCCGCCTTCCGTGCGCCAGGCGCGGCTGACGTCGACCTCCACCAAGGGCCAGCGCCCGTCGGGCACGGCCAGGCGGCATTCAAACGCTGAGCGGTCGCGTGCCTCGTGCCGGCACACGACGTCGTCGCCATCCGAGATGGTCACGACCACCGGCAACCGGGCGAGGTCGTCGTGCGGCAGCACAACGCGTGCCACGAGCACCGGGCCATCGGGTGGAAAGACAGCCACCGAGCGCCGTGCGGCCCACCGCCCGTCGCCAAACGGGGTTTGCACCGGGGCCGACAGGCCGTAGTTGTAGGCGAAATGGAACCGCGCTGCCCGGTGGGGTGGACGAAACGACGTCCAGCCTTCCCATGTCAGTCCCGTGAGGCAGACGATCGCCACGGCCCACACCAGGACGGCCGCCGGACGCCACGGGCGGGCGGACGCCTGAGGGGTGTCTGCGACCTTTCGTGGTGCCACAGCCTCTGCCACGAGCAGGCCGACCAGCACCTGCAGCACCGGGTGCTGCGTTGGCGGGCTGACGAGCGCCATCAGGCCCGCGGCGGCAAGCGGCATGGTGCGGTACACCGACGAATCGGCGGGCCGTCGCCACGAGCGCAGTACCGCCACGAGCGCCAACACCGCGCACAGCATCGGGCCGATGCTGCCGACGAGGCCCAAGTCAGCGAGTTGCTGTCGCCACCAGTTCTGCGCGTTGTCGGGTGGCAGCGCGTGGCCCAGCTCGAGCCTTGCGTAGTCGGCAATGACGTTGCCGAAGGCGCCAGGACCCACGCCCACCCAGGGATGATCCGCGATGGCCGCCATCGACGCCGGACCGTAGCCGTCGCGACGCCACACGACTTCCCACGCGCCGGTCACGCCGCCCTCGAACACCTGGCGCACCGTGGCCGCCAACCGTCCTGCGGCGTTGCCCGTGCCGATCTGGTCCTGGCCGGACCCGATGCCACCGACCACGGCAAGCAAGGCCCCGGCGCCCACCAGGGCCAGCACCTGCCGGCGCCTTCGCATCGTCGCGAGCACCACAATAACCGCGCACACCATGAGGGCTGCCAGGGCCGTACGCGACCCCGACCCTGCCACGCCTGCCACTGCCAGCGCAACCCAGGCGCCGACCCAGACCGGCGACGGAATGGCCAGCGGGCGCAGGCTCGGCCTTGCGAGCGACACCCCGATCAGCGCCGCCAACGCGCCCATGGCGTTGGCGTCGAAGAAGGGACCGGCCGCGCGGCCCAAGGCGATCCACGGCTCCCGGCTGAGGAACGCGGGGTCGACCCCGTACTGCCACATCGCAATGCCGCACGCCAGCGCCACGCCTGGCGCCAGTGCCAGCCACGCCTGCCTCCGCTGGCCGAGCGATGCGCCCCACGCCCAGTCAAAGAGCAGCAGCGCGACCAGTTGCGCTGCTGCCGCAAGCGTGACATGCGCCGCCGCCACCTGCGCGCTCGGGCCCAACGAACCAACGGGTGCACCGGCACCGATGGTGTAGAGCGTGAAGTCGAGTTCGCGCAGCGCGTTGAACGGCCACGTGAACGCAAGCATGATTTTCGATACGTAGAAGAACATCCGCCCGGCACCGCCTCCTCGCCCAAGTCACGCCCGATGCCCGATGCTCGAGACGTTCGCCCTCAATGTTTGATGCGCTCGATCG
>JANNEJ010000177.1:0-1957 GCA_031378585.1 Acidobacteriota bacterium
AAATGGCGCTCGCCTGTCGTGAGATCGCCCGCCGTCACTCTACGTCCGCCGCCGGCATGGTATGCACGGTAGGCACCGTGATGGTGGAGCCAGGGATCGTGCCCGCCGGGCCTGGCGTGTGCGAGATCGCGCTCGATCAACGCCCGCTCGAGCCCGGCATGCTTCGGCAGGCACTCGCCGACGCGCGCGAGGCCGCGGCACGGGCCGCCTCGGCCAACGGCGTGTCAGTGGCATGGCGGCACGTCTGGCGGATCGACCCGTGCCGGTTCGATCCGCGCCTGGTCGACCTGTGCGCCGAGGCCGTGCGCGAGGCCACCGGCCACGCGCCGCGCCTGCCGTCGGGGCCGCTGCACGACGCAGTGGAGATGGGGCGCATCATGCCCAGTGAGGATGCCCTTCGCCACCTCCATCAACGGCTTGTCGCAATGCCAGGAAGTGGACACGGCCGAGCGTGACCTCGAGGTCACGCTCGATGCCTTCCTGCGGCTCGTCGACAAGGCGGTGGCTGCCATCGCCGCGGAGTCATGACGTCGACGACGGCTTGTCCCCGTCCGGAGGTCGAGATGATTGTGGAGCATCGGGCGAGCCCATCGAGCGACCGCCGCGGCGTCGTCGGTTTGCTCGTGCTGCTCTTTGCCATCACCTATCTCGACCGCGTCTGCACCTCGGTGGCGGGACCGCGCATGCAGGAAGACCTGGGCATCGATCCGATCGGCTGGGGCTGGGTGACGGGCATGTTCACCCTGGCCTACTGCCTGTTCGAGATCCCCACCGGCATGGTGGGCGACCGATCTGTGGCAAGGCGGCCACGGCGGAAAATCTGCCCGGGGAGTGGGGACCAGGGCTTGATAGTAGGGGTTCTGTCACCCCCCAGACCCGGCGAATGTTTACTATCGTCTTCATCTTGCATTTCGAGACCGGCGGCACGGTTCTCGACTTCGACTCGCTCAGGATGCGGGCGCACTTCGAACGCGAATTCGCCGCAACGCGCTAGGACTCGTTCGGTTTCGTCTCGGTGGTGCCGACTAGCGATATACTCGCTTCTGCCCGCGTGCCACTCGCCCCCGGTTCTCGTCTCGGTCCGTACGAAGTGCTTTCGGCCCTTGGTTCCGGAAGCATGGGCGAAGTGTATCGGGCGCGCGACGCCAGGCTCGGGCGCGACGTGGCCATCAAGGTACTGCCGCAGGGCCTGTCGGCCGACCCTGAGCGGCTACGCCGGTTCGAACTGGAAGCACGCGCGGCCGCGGCCCTGAATCACGCGAACATCCTGGCCCTCTACGACATCGGCGCACACCACGGCGTGCCGTACCTGGTGACTGAACTGCTCGAGGGTTCGGACTTGCGGGAAGTAATCTACGGCCACCCGCCGCTCGGTCGCAAGGTCCTCAACTACGCGTTACAGCTGGCCCACGGCCTGGCCGCCGCTCACGACAAGGGCATCGTCCATCGCGACCTGAAACCCGCGAACATCTTCATCACCAATGATGGTCGTCTGAAGATTCTGGATTTCGGCCTCGCGAAGCTCACCGAGCGGCTAGCTCCAGGTGCCGAAGCTACGACCCTGACGATGCAATCCGCGACCGAGCCTGGAATGGTGCTGGGCACGGCCGGCTACATGGCTCCGGAACAAGTGCGCGCAGCGGCGGCCGACCATCGTGCGGACATCTTCGCGTTTGGTGCCGTGCTCTACGAAATGCTCGCCGGCCGGCGCGCGTTTCACGGCGATACGACAATGGACGTCTTGGCGGCGATCGTCAGGGACGACCCACCGGACCTGACCGCCACGCACCAGCAACGTGTTTGCATAGACATCGACAACCGCCGATGACTCGTCGCCGTTGTCCAGAACCGAGCCGTTGGTGGATATCAGCGTGACATTACCCCATGCACTTTGGCTGGCACCCCCTCGGGCGTCCATCTGCCCCACGACCAACGTCCCGCTGGACTTGTAGCGTAT
>JANNEJ010000223.1:0-2771 GCA_031378585.1 Acidobacteriota bacterium
GTTGTACAGCCGCATCTCGAGCAGGTCGGCGTGAATACGCCGCTTGGCTGCGGCCATCTGGTCCTGGTTGGACGCCACCTTCATCACGCCCAGCACGACGAGCGCCGTCACGAGCGCAAGCGCAAGCATCACGGCCAGCGGCGGCAGGTCCCGCGCTGGACTCAGCACCGCGTCGGCGACGCGCACGAGGATGGCGTTCAACGTCGTCAAGGGTTACGACAGGTAGCCGAGGCCCTTGAGCTTCTTCTTGAGTTCTTCTTCGGACTCTGAGCCCTCGAGCAGCTTCAGCTCCTTTTCGAGGGCGTGGGTGATGAACTCGTCCACCGACGAATAACCGGCCAGGTCGGAGTACCGCTTCACCTTGGCGAGCAGGGCCTTGTCGAGCTTGACGTTGCCTCCGAAGATCACTGGGTCCTCCGTGCAGGGAAGTCGCCGACGCCAAACTCGGCGAGGATCGCCGCCGCGAGTGTCTGCAGACTTGGGGCCGGCTTGGTGAGCGCACGGCTCGTGAACAGCACCCCGGGCACATGCGCCGGGTCCATGCTGTGATCGCCGCTCCAGTTCTCGCGGTTGTCGCTGAAGGTGTCGGCGGCCACGATGCCAAGCGCCGAGTCACTGGCCACGCGCGTGCCACGCGCGTAGCCCACGATGATGTCGGGCGAGATGGCCGGGTAGGCGTGACCGGCAAACGCCTGCGAGGTCACAAACGCTCTGGTCACCGCCGGCAGGCCGGTGGCTGGGTCGATGGCCGCCTGCAGCTTCGCGGCGATCTCGGCCGCCAGCGCGTCGCGTGCCTCTGGTGCCACGATGCCCTTGCCTTCGCGTCCCCGTGTATTCACATAGACGCCGTTCAAGCCCACGGCGTAGGCGCGCGTCTTGGTCCAGTCGATGCCCCCGAGTCCAGGCGCCAGTCCCGCGCGGTCGTTGGTCACGGCCAGGTAGCCCGCATCGCGCAGCCAGCTGTTCACGTTCACGGCGCGCCGCCACGAGGCGAAGCCGTGGTCCGACATGACGACGAGCACGTCGTTGCGACCGAGCCTCGCGGCCGTCTCGCCCACCACCGTATCCATCTCGGCGTAGAGGTCCTCCACCACCGTGCGGTATTGGCCGTCGGCCTCGGTGTAGGCGGGGTGCCCTGGATCCATCGACCGCCACATGACGTGCGACACCTGGTCCACGTGCCCGAAGTAGTAGAACAGCAGGCCGTCCTTGAAGCGGTCGAGCACGTAGCCGAGCTGCTGGCGAGTTTCGGTCGCCGTGATGCGCGCCTGCGCCAGCAACTCATCGGCCGTGAGCGTGCCGGCGTTCCGGGCCCGCGTGTCTTCCGGCATGCCCTGCGTGTAGAAACGTCCGCCGGCCGTCGCAAGTTCGGCCGCGTATCTGTCGGGCGTCGAGATGGGCAGCGCGGGTTCGAACGGGTCGAGGTTGATCGGACTCACATACAGTTCAAAGTACGGCGTCAGGCTCTTCAGCAGGAACCGCACCTGGCCCGGCAGCGTCGAGAAGGGCAGCAGGTCCAGGCCAACCGGCACCCACGAACTCCACTCGCCGGCACGCAGCACGCGGGTCTCGTCGCCCACGACGAGCTTCACGGCCTGATTGGTGCGGTCCACGTGCGCTTCAAACGGCACCGTCAAGGGTGTGGCCGTGACCAGGTACGGATTCGGTGGGCCTTCGACCGCCCCACGCGCCACGCCGTCGATGACGTCGATCGGCTGCACGACGCCGCCCGCCACGTCCTGGCGTTCAAAGACCTCGGGCCGCGACGAGAAGAGCGTGAAGATGCCGTAGGTGCCCAGCATGTCGGGCGTGCCCATGCCGCTCAGCTCGTGCGTGGCGGTGCCCGACGGCGGAAAGTTTGCGGGCATCCGCATGATGCTCGTCTCGACACCGCGCGCTTCGAGCGCGTCCCAGAACGGCGTGCCGCCGCGCAGCAGGTCGACGCGGCCGGCCGACAGCGGGAACTGGTAGCGCCCGAGCGTGAGCATCCGCGACGGCGAGACGGTGCGGGATGTCGAGAGGAACGACTCGAGCGTGGCCGGGTCACGGTGGATGAAGTCGAAGATGCCGTGCTCGCCTGGATCCATGCCGGTGATGAAGGTGGACCAGGCCACGGGACTGAGCGGCGGCGTCGACGTGGCCAGCGCGTTGAAGGTGCCCGTCGCGGCCAGCGCCGACAGGTGAGGCAGGCGTCCACGCGCCATCAGGTCGCGCGCTAGATGGTAGTCGAAGCCGTCGATGCCGAGCACGATCACCCGCCGTCCCGTGACGACGTGTGTGGATCCGCACCCTGACACGAGCGTCGCCATCACGACGGCGGCGGCAACGCGCGTCAGGACGCGCACGCCATGGACCCGCGCAGTGCTCACGATGCGACGGCCCACGGCCGGCCGTCCATGTGCGGCGGCGGCTGAATGCCGAAGAGCCTGAGCGCCGTTGGCGCGATGTCGACGATCGACAGGTCGCCTTCGGCCTCGACCTTCCGGTTGCAGAACATCACGCCGGGCACGAGCCGCGGGTCGATGCAGTGGTCGCCGCTCCATGCCTTGGTGTTGTTCTCGAACACCGGGCCCGACACCATCCCCGTGGCGCAGTCCCACGACGTGCGGTAGCCGGCGTTGTAGCCGATGATCAGGTCGGGCGCGTTCTCGCGGTACGGGCCGTCGTAGATCACGGCCGTGTCGAACGCCTCGCGCACGCCGATGTCGACGCCCTCGGCATCGTGCAGCCCGGCCAGCTTCGCGATGACCTCGGCTTTGAGCGCCGTGGCT
>JANNEJ010000289.1:0-5963 GCA_031378585.1 Acidobacteriota bacterium
GCTGGCAGCGGTCGTGGCGCCAAATCGAAGTTCACCGGCCATCCCGTGTCCCTCGATTTCCAGGGCGCGGATCTGCGCGCCGTGCTTCGCACGTTCTCGGAAATCAGCGGCTTGAACGTCGTCATCGACTCGACCATCAACGGCAGCGTCGACGTGTCGCTGCGTGACGTGCCCTGGGATCAGGCGCTCGATATCATTCTGAAAGCCAACAAGCTCGGCTACTTCGTCGACGGCACGATTGTACGCATCGCGCCCTTGACGGTACTGGCCGAAGAAGAGTCGCAGCGTCGCAAGCTGACCGACGAGCAAGCGCTCGCGGGCGAATTGCGTGTGCTCACGCGGGCCCTCAGCTACGCGAAGGGTGGCGAATTGGTGGCGATCCTGACCCGCAGCGCCTTGTCGAGCCGCGGCGAAGTGCAGGTCGACCCGCGCACCAATACGGTCATCATCCGCGACCTGCCGGACCGGTTGGCCGCCGCCGACGCGCTGATGACGGCCCTCGACCTGCCACAGCCGCAGGTGGAGATCGAAGCGCGCATCGTGCAGACCACCCGCGACTTCGCGCGCAATATCGGCGTGCAGTGGGGCGTAGCGGGCCGCGTGGCGCCGGAACTCGGCAACACGACCGGCTTGGCGTTTCCAAACAACGGTAGCCTCACCGGCCGGACCGGCCTCCTCCAGGGTCCAGACGCCGTGCCAAACGGGGTCAATCTGGGCGTCGCCAACGCCTCGAGCGCGCTGGGCCTGGCACTCGGCTCGATTAACGGCGCCTTGAATCTCGACGTGGCCCTGTCCGCGTTGGAGCGCTCTGGTCAGGGTCGTTTGCTTTCCACACCGCGCGTGTCGACCCAAAACAACGTCGAGGCGGAAATCACGCAAGGCGTGCAGATCCCCATCCAGACGATCGCCAATAACACCGTGACAGTGACGTTCAAGGACGCCGCCCTGACGCTCAAGGTCACACCGCAGATCACCGCGTCGAACACCGTCATCATGCGCGTCAACCTGGAAAACGCGGCGCCCGACTACAGCAGAGCCATCAACGACATTCCGCCCATCGACACGCAACGGGCGGTCACGACCGTGCTCGTTGCCGACGGCGAGACGACCGTCATCGGCGGCATCTACCTGAGCCGCGAGCAGTCGGTGCAGGGCCGCACTCCGCTGCTGTCGCGTGTGCCGCTGCTTGGCTGGCTCTTCAAGCGCGACGAGTCGAGCGATGAAAGCCGCGAACTGTTGATTTTCCTCACGCCCCGCATCAACAAGGGCTGAGCGCACGGACATCTCAACGAGGCAGAGGACACTATGCGAGTCTCGAGTTCACATCATCGATTGGGAATTGCGGGGTTGGCCATGGCGGCCCTGTTCGCGACTGCGTGCGGGGAGGTGGCTCGTTCTGGACGCGGGCCGGCCTACCTGGTCATCGAGTCGCTCGAGGGCGCCAGCGGCGCCAAGCCGGGCGAGTTCGGCACGACCGTGTTATCGGATGTCGTGACGGTAGTGGAGCAGACCTTCAACGGTGCGAAGGTCATGGTGCCGACAGTCTACGGTGACGTCGGGCGGGTGACCTTCCGGCTTGGTCTCAAGAACCCGGGCCCGACGGAGTCGCCGATCACTCCAGGGCCGCTCAACGACGTGACCATCAACCGTTATCGCGTCGCCTTCAAACGCGCCGACGGTCGCAACACGCAGGGCGTGGACGTGCCGTATGCGTTCGATGGCGCCTTCACGGTGACGGTGCAGGGGGGCTCGACCGCCGGAGCCTCCTTCGATCTCGTACGGACTGCCGCCAAGATCGAGCCCCCGTTGGCGAACCTGGCTGGATACGGCGGCGCGCAGTTCATCGGCACCATCGCCGACATCACGTTCTACGGGCGCGACCAGGCCGGGAACGATGTCCTGGTGACGGGCAGCATCTCCGTGAGCTTCGCGGACTACGGCGACCCGAAATAGCCGCCCCTTCTCGAACTTGGAAAGGATACGAGCCGTGATGTTTCTATGCTCTCGCGCGTCGGCGTCGGCGTTGACGGTGCTGGTGGCAGCCGCCATCGGCCTCAGTGCCTGCACGATGAAGAAGACCGAGGCGCCGCCGCTGGCTGGCCCGTCGGAACTTGGCCTGTCGCTGCGCACGTCTGTCTCTCCAGACATCCTTGACTACGACGGTTTCTCGCAGTCATCGGTCGAGATCGTGGCCCGGGGGCCCGACGGACGGCCGGCGCGGGCCGTGCCCGTGCGGGCCGAGATCCGGGTCGGCGGGCAGATCGTCGACTTCGGACGGCTGTCGGCTCGCAACGTCGTAACCGGGGACGACGGCATTGCGCGCCTGACCTATACGGCACCGCCCGCGCCTCCAGAACCGGTGGATACCTTCACGGTCGTCACGTTGGTGCTCACGCCCATCGGCACCGACTTCAATGGTTCTGGTTCGCGGACGGTCGACATCCGGCTGGTGCCCCGCGGGGTGATCCTTCCTCCAAACGGCGCGCCGGTGCCGGCGTTCATCATCACGCCTCTGCCCGTAACGGCGTTCACGCCAGTGACCTTCGACGCCTCGAGCACCAGAGACGAGGGCGCGCCGTGCGGGTCAGCCTGCCGGTACTCCTGGGATTTCGGCGACGGTTCCGCGGCGACCGGGATGGTCGTGTCGCACGAGTTCAAGACCGCTAGTACGTTTGCGGTGCGTTTGACTGTGACCGATGTGCGTGGCCAGTCGAGCACGCTGTCGCAGACCGTCACCGTCACGGTCTCGGAAAAACCGAAGGCCGACTTCGTCTTCTCGCCGACGTCGCCCAAGACCGGACAGGACGTCTTCTTCAATGCGGCCGCGTCGACCGCCGCACCTGGGCGAAGACTCGTGTCCTACGACTGGGACTTCGGCAGTGGGCGCACTGGCACGGGCATGACCGTGGCGAAGCGTTATGACACCGCGGCCACCTACAGCGTCACGCTGACCGTGACCGACGACACGTTCTCGCCAGGCGGCACGGCGGTCGTCACGAAGTCGGTCACCGTCGCCGTCCCGTAAAGAGACCGCCGTGCCGCCTTCCCGTATCGATGAATTGCGACGCCGGGTCCACAATGACCCGGCGTCCATCGCCTTCGCGCAGCTGGCCGAGGAGTACCGGCGGTCAGGCCAGACCGAAGAGGCGGTGCGCGTGTGCCGGGAGGGACTGACCCGGCATCCCGGCTACCTGTCGGCGCGGGTCACCCTGGGCCGGGCACTGCTCGACCTCGAGCAACTCGCCGACGCCCGCGAGGAACTGCAATTCGTCGTTGGGGAAGCGCCGGAAAATCTTGCGGCCGTCCGCGGTCTTGCTGAGATTTACCATCGCGAAGGGCAGACGGCCGAAGCCCTCACCTATTACCAGCGAGCGTTGGCGTTAGCGCGCCACGACCCGGAGATCGAAGAGATCGTCGAGCAACTGTCCCGTCAGGTGGGGGCGGCGTCGACTGGCGCCAACGGCGGGCTGTCGTTTGAAGAGGCCCACCAGGAACTGCTCTCGGCGGCCGAACGGCTGCCAGTCACGCCCCCGCAGGAGGCACCGCTCGGACGTGACGCCGACCGTGGCTCCACGGCACCGTTTGATTTCGATCGTCTCGTCGCCGCCCTGGGGTCGCCTGCCGCGCCGGCGCAGATTGAGGCGGCAGTCGAGGGGCGTCCGTCTACGGTCTCACTCGATCTGCCGGAGCCGGCATCACCTGGCCCCGACCCATTCGCCGCGCTCGAAGCCGAGTTGAGGGCAAGCAACCAGCAGAGCGTCGTGCCCAAGGTGGCCCTCTGGTCCTCGCCAGACTCGGAGGTCGTCGAGGCCAACGAAGAGCCCGAGTCCCAGGTAGCGCCAGCCCTGGCGAGTCTGCCTTCGGCCGAAGAGGTTCTGGCAGACGCCCTCCTGGGCGACGCGCACGCTGCGGCCGGTGCCGGTGCCGAAGACGTATCTGCACAATCGAGCGATGTCGTCATCGACCCGTTCGCGACCTACGACGACAGCTCGACCCACGACGCTCTGGCGGCTTCAGCACTCAACCCAGCGGAAGTCCCCGCGCCAGAGCCAGAGCCAGAGCCAGAAGCGACCCCGCCGGAACTGGAGCCGGAGCCCGCGCCGCACGTCGAGCCACCGCCGGCGGAAACGGCGGTCGCGTCGACCTCCGAAGGGGTGCTGGACGAGCTCGAAAGCTGGCTGACGACGCTGCAAGACCGCTCGGGCCAATAGCCAATCGACTCGGCGGTTCCAGCATGTCCGCGCCTATCGAACTACGGGCCTCCCGTCTGGCCCTTCTGACCGCAGCGATCGGGGAGTCGCCCGTCGATGCCCTCCTGGTGTCGCACCTGCCGAATCTTCGCTATCTGTTCGGTGTGACCGCGTCGGCGGGGCTGGCCGTCGTTGCGCCAGGCGGCGTGACGCTGCTGGCCGACCAGCGTTACCTTGAGGCGTTCGCGCACGCCGTCGCGGGGCTGCCAGGGGTGGCGGTCGTCACGACAGGTGTCGGGACGAGCTATGAAGAGCGCCTCGCAGGCGTCATCGACCGACTCGGCCTGCGTGCGGTTGGCGTCGAGGCCGGAGTGCTGACCCTGAGCCGCGCCCGTGCAATACGCTCCCACCTTGGCGCCAGCCGCGCCCACCTGGTCGAGACCGACGGCATGGTTGAGCTGCTCCGGATGATCAAGGATCCGTGGGAACAGGCCATATTTCGCGAAGCCGGGGCTCGATTGACCGAAGTGGCCGCGTGTATACTGCCCAAGGTATCAGCGGGCCGGCAGGAACGCGAGGTCGCCTGGGATATCGATGTCGCCATTCGCGCGGGCGGCTTCGAACGGCCGGCGTTCGATACGATTGTGGCGTCGGGTCCAAATGGTGCCCGACCCCATCACCGCGCAGGTGACCGGCGCATCGACGCCGGAGACCTCGTGGTCGTCGACTTCGGAGGGGTGCTCGACGGGTATGCCGTCGACATGACCCGCACGGTGGCGGTCGGCACCGTATCGCCAGACCGTCATGAATGGCTGGCGGCGGTTGCCACGGCGCAGCGCACGGCGATTGAGGTAATCGCCCCGGGCGTCTGCCCGTCACGCATTGACGCGGCCGCCCGGGAGTACCTGCAGCGAGTGGGTTTAGGGGAACGGTTCGTCCACAGTACCGGGCATGGCTTAGGCCTGGAAGTGCACGAACGGCCGGTGATCGGGCCCAGGGGTGATGCCACCGGGCCGGTCGCCGCCGGAATGGTGTTCACCGTCGAGCCGGGCGTCTATGTTCCGGGGCACGGCGGGGTCAGAATAGAAGACGACGTGATTGTCACAGCAACTGGAGTCGAACGCCTTACCGGCGCCGTCCCAGGTTTTGAGGCCCATGAATCCTGACGACATCAAGCAATTGCTCGACCTGGTGCGGACCTACGACCTGGCCGAGTTCGAGTTCGAGGAAGGCACGTTCACGCTGCGCGTGAAGCGGGGTGGTTCACACGTGGCCACGCCGGTCGCACCGGTGACGCCGCCGGCGCCGGTCGCTGGCGCCGCGTCCGTCTCGCTGGCACCGCCGTCCGCGCCCGTCGAGGCCGGCGCCGAACTCGCCATCGTGAAGTCGCCGATTGTCGGCACGTTCTACCGGACGGCGGAGCCCGGTGCCGCGGCGCTGGCCAGCGTCGGGGACCAGGTGAAGAAGGGCCAGGTGCTCTGCATCATCGAGGCAATGAAGCTCATGAACGAAATCGACTCCGAGTACGACGGAGAGGTCGTGAACGTCTACGTCGAGAACGGACAACCGGTGCAGTACGGCGAGCGGATCTTCGCTATTCGCCTGCGCGCCTGAGCCTCACATGTTCAAGAAGATTCTGGTCGCCAATCGCGGTGAGATCGCGCTGCGCGTCATCTTTGCGTGCCGTGAACTCGGCATCAAGACAGTGGCCGTGTACTCCGAGGCCGATGAGAACTCGCTGCACGTGCGCTTTGCCGATGAGGATATCTGCAT
>JANNEJ010000308.1:0-12126 GCA_031378585.1 Acidobacteriota bacterium
GAACACCGCCCTGCGGGTCGGCCACGATGCCGGCAATTCTGCCCTGGGTAATCTGTGCGTCGCCTCGGGATGCCATCAGCAGACTGATGGCCGCCATGACGACGATCCGCCACATCCTTGGTTTCATAGAGTCCCCCTCAAAATGAATACCGAACGACCAATTTGATTTGGACCGAGAAGTCAAGGCTCGGCCAGACCGGCATCCTACCGTCAGCCGGCCTGTCACGCCAGCGAAAAGTCTCCCCTCTTGCACCGTATATTGCTACCAGCCGCTGAACGACAATTTGGGTCCGGCCCTGGTGCTAGAATCCGGCCGTCCTCACTGGGTCACCCGTGCAGAGCAGACTCACAACTGGCGTCGCGTTTGCGTTCGCGCTGTCGTTTGCGGCGAGAGGTTCGCAGGCGACGACCGGCCCCTCTCCCCAGCCCGAGTCTCGGGCCACCCAGCCAACACCGGTCGGTGCCGGGACGTGCGCCTCGTGCCACGCCGCGGAGCACGGCGCATGGAAGGGCGGCCGGCACAGCAAGATGATCCAGCCGGCGAGTGCCGCTGCCGTCGTCGGCGACTTCACCAGGACGTCGCTCACGCTGCACGGCAAACCGTACCGTCTGCGCCAGGCCAACGGCGAGTTCTTCATCACCGAGTCGAACCTTACGGGACGCGCGCAGGAACACCGAATCCAGTTCACGCTCGGCAGCCGGCGCATCCAGCACTACCTCACGACCATTGACCGGGGCCGTATCGTGGTGCTGCCGCCAAGCTGGGATGTACAGCGTGGCGAGTGGTTCGACAACGTCGACATCATTCGACCCGACGAGGCCGACACGAACCTCGTGCAACAGTGGAACAAGAACTGCGTGGGCTGCCATGTGAGCCAGCAAGACAACCGCTATTCCAAACTGACGAAGTCGTATGCCACCGAATGGGCGGACTTCGGCACCTCGTGCGAGCGCTGTCACGGCCCCGGGAGCGTACACGCCGCAACCTACCGCAACGGCCCAGCCGAACGACCGACTGGCGAACCCACGATTGTCAAGCCAACGCGACTGGCTCCCGCAGCCGCCACAGCCGTCTGCGCCCAGTGCCACTCACTGCGCGACGTGGTTGCTCCCGGCTACCGTGCAGGCGCCAGCTACGACGACCATTTCGTGGTGAAACTCGAATACACGCCGCGCAAGGAACAGGACCCGGTCTACTGGGCCGATGGCCGTCCGCGCCGGTTTTCGAACGACGCCGTGGGGTTGTGGCAGAGCCAGTGCTACCTGAAGGGCGGCGCCACGTGCACCTCGTGCCACGACGCGCACGTGCCCAACGTGGACCGGCACGCGTCACTCGCGCCCACAAGCAACGCGCTGTGCACGACGTGCCATCAAGACATCGGCCAGGGTGTGGCCACGCACACGAAGCATCGACCCGAGAGCCCCGGCAGTTCGTGCGTGGAGTGCCACATGCCGAAGGAAGTCGTGAGCATCAAGGCCACGATCCGTGACCATTCCATCGGGCTGCCGACGCCCGAGAACACGGTCGCCTTCGGGATCCCCAACGCGTGCACCTCGTGCCATGTCACGAAGCCCGCGACCTGGGCCGTCGAGGCGATGGCCACGTGGTGGCCGAATGGACGGCGCGCAGCGAACGTCGAACGGGCCGCCGCATTCACGGCAGCCCGCGCCGGACGACCCGCAGCCCTGCCGAAGCTGCTGACGATCGCCGCCGACGCAAACGCTGGCCCGTTGATGCGCGCCAACGCGCTCGGCTACTTGCGCGGCTACGCCGATCCGCGGGCCGTGCAGACGCTCTCGAACGCGCTGGCGTCCGGACTGCCGGTGGAGCGAATGGTGGCGGCCTCGAGTCTGCGCCAACCCGGGTCGCAGGCGGCGCTGCTGGCGGCGCTCGATGACCCGACACGTTCCGTACGCGTGTCGGCGCTCGTGTCGCTGGTGAATCTGGGCGGTGGCCCATTCGCGCCAGAGGATCAGGCTCGGTTTCGCCGCGTGGGCGCGGAGTTCGCGGCGCAGGCGGCCCTGCATGAAGACGACGCCGCAACCCAGACGGAGCTGGGCCTCGTGCATCTCTTGAGCGACGAGCTCGCCCTCGCGTCTGACGCGCTCGAAACCAGCCTGAGCCTCGAGCCAGGCCGCGCGAAGGCGACGTTTCTGCTGGGGCTGGTCCGGCTTGGACAACGACGCACCGACGACGCGCGCGCGTTGCTGAAGACTGTGCCCGCGTCGGATCCTTACTATGCCGCCGCGCAAGAGCGGCTCCGGCGGCTGACCGTCGGGAAGCCCTAGGGCGCACACGTCCTGGGGGCGGACGATCATCGCCGGCGCGCCACCATCAGACAGCTGCCGCCAAACGGGAGCACATGACCGCGCCGCAGCCAGCGGGCTTCAAGTCCCAGCAGCGCCTCGAGCACTCTCACGCCAGCGCTCTCGCGCGGTTGTAGCTCCTCGCGAATGGCGTCGACGTCGGCCTTCGACCTGAAGCCGAGGCGGCTTGGCAGCGCGCGCAGCAGCAGGATCGGCAAAGGCAGAGGCCAGAACATCTGCGTCGCGTACTCGACGTCGAATCCGGCGGCCGTTACGACCCGGCGCAAGCTGCGACCGCTGTAGCGCCGGTGGTGACCACCGAGGTCGTCGTCGGTCGACCACAGCCACTGGTACGCCGGCACTGTCAGATACAGCCGGCCGTCGCACGGCAGCAGCCGCGCCAGCTGCTCGAGCACGGCGCGGTCATCGGCCATGTGTTCGAGCACGTCGAACAGGCCCGCCGCGGGCAACGTGCCCGGGGCGAAGCCCGCGTCGTCGAGCGCCGCGCAGACCACCGGCGCAAGTCCGCGCGCCTGCGCGTTTCGGGCTCCGGTCGGCCCCGGCTCGACCACGACGGCGTCGAAGCCTGCCTGCGCCAGCGCCCGGGCCACGAAGCCATTCCCGCCGCCGATGTCGAAGATCGCCCCAGCGGGCGGCAGGCGTCGCACGGCGTCGAGGATGCATCCGTTCCGGTGGCGAAACCAGAAGGAGTGGTCTTCAACCTGGAAGCAGAACGCGTTGCCCTCGTCGGGATAGTCGAACGCGGAACGCGAACGCGGGTGCCACAGGCCGTCCGGGCCCGGCTGCAGATTCGAGGCGATGGCGGTGAGATCGATCACGGGGCGTCAATGTATCATCTGGACCAGTGCTCGCCGCCTGCATCGTCCTCTGGCTGGGGCTCCTCATCACACTTCCGCCGAGGCCGTCGGCCTGGATCGTCGTGGCGTCGGGACTGCCCGTGGTGCTCGCGGCCTCGTGGCGCTACGCGCGCCGGTCCGCGGGCTCGTGGCATGGCGCGATCCACGCCACCGCCGACCTCCACGTGCTCGGGCTCGTGCTGCTCTATGCCGTGGGCGTGCTCGTAGCCGACACCCACGGCATCACCACCGATGGCGTGACCTACTTCGCGCAGTTGCGCAGCATCGTGGTCGATTGGGGTCTCGACGTGACGCGCGAGTTCGCGTACCTGGGGCAACCGGCGCGCCCGAACCACGTCGTGCCCATTGGACCCACGCTCGTCTGGACGCCGCTCTACCTGCTGGTCACGTGTGTGGATGCGATCGGCCGGGCCGTGGGCGCCTGGACCGGGCCGGCGGATCCCACCACGCAGGGCCTTGGTCTGCCCTACGTGCGCGCGGTGTTGCTGTCGTCGTTTGCCGTGGGCGCCGCGGGGCTGTGGGCCCTGCTGCTGCACCTGCGCACCCGGTTCGCGCCGGGCGTGGCCGTCACCACCGTGGTGCTGCTCTTTGGCGCCACGCCGCTCTTCTGGTACATGGTCTACGAACCGTCGATGACCCACGCGGTGTCGTTCGGGTTCGCGGCCCTCTTTGCCGTGGCGAGCGCACGCTGGGTGCCCGCGGGTGCCACCCGCAATCAGAGTCTGGTCCTCGGCACGCTCGTGGGCCTCGCGTTTGCCGCCAGGTCGCAGGAAGTGTTGTTCGCGCTGCTGCCCGGACTGCTTGTGTTCGGCGGCACGGCGCCGTGGCGCGACCGCTTCACGCGCGCACTCACACTGGCCGGCTGGGCATTTCTGGGTGCACTGCCGTGGCTGCTGCTGCAGGCGCTCCACAGCTACGTGCTCTTCACGCGCTACGACTACAACCTGCTCGGCCAGGGCGGCTACTTCGACCCGTGGCACTCGCGCTGGCTCGACACGCTGTTTTCGTCGTGGCATGGCTTCTTCTCGTGGACACCGGTCGCGTATGTGGCGGCGCTCGGCACCGTCGCGTACCTGCGGCGCGAGTGGCGCTGGGCCACCGCGGGTCTCGTGGTGCTCGTCCTGACCGCGTGGGTGAACGGCGCCACGCAGGATTGGGCCGCGGGGTGGTCGTTTGGGGGGCGCCGCTTCTCGAGCGTGCTGGTGCTGCTCGCGCCGGGCCTGGCGCTCGTACTCGAAAGCGTAATGCGGCGGCCGCTGCTGGCCCTGGCGCCGGTGGTCGTGGCGTCGCTCTGGTGGAACCACCTGCTGATGGTGCAGTACACCTCTGGCCTGCTGCCCAAGGACGAACCGGTGAGCTTCGGGCGCCTCGTGCGCCAGCAGGCCGACGTGTACACGCGCACGCCGTTCGTCTATCCATTCGCGTTCCCCGCCAACGTGTGGTTCGCGTGGCGCGAGGGTCTACCGGTCTACAGCTACGACCTGCTCTCTGCCGAAGTACCGCGCGCATCGTTCGAGACGCGGTTCGACCACGCCGGCGAGAAGTATCTGCTCGACGGCTGGGACGCGCCAAGCGGCGACGAGTGGGGCTCGGCGTGGTGGATTGGCCGCGCGACGGCCACGCTGGCAGTACCCCTGGCCGCGCACCCTGGCGCCGTGGAGATCGCGATCACGACGCGCACACGGCTCGACGACCCGCCGGTGCAAGCCGCCCTGGCCCTCGACGTGAACGGCACGCAGGTGGGCCAGTTCACGGCTGGCGTACCGGCGCCGTCGACGGCCACCATCACGGTGCCAGCGGACCTGGCCGCGCGGCTGTTCCGCGCCGGGTTCAACCGCATCGCCGTCCGCAGTCTGGGTGTGGCGCGCCTGGACCCTACCGACACTCGCCTGCCCGGCCCGCTCGCGCGGCGTCCAAACACCGTGTGGCCCGTGGCGGTGTACGACCTGCGCGTGGCCTCGACGCGGTAGTGCGCCGGCGCCCGGGGCCGCGGCGTTCTATGATGGGCGCATGCTGCCTCGCCTCGTGCCCGCCCTCGCACTCCTCACCGCCGGCTTGACGGGTGCGCTCTCGTTGGTCGAGGCGCAGGCACCGGTGGGCATCCGCGTGGTGCCGGTCAGCGCTCCGGAAGCGCGGCGTCCCGCCGAGGCATCGGTCGCCATCAACCCGACCAATCCCGATCACGTGATCAGCACGTTCATCCAGACGAGCGAGCCAGGCAAGCAACCACGGTCGAGCAACTGGGGGTACGTGTCTACCGACGGAGGCCTCACGTGGGCCGGCACGCCGGCGGCCAACCCCGAGGGGCGCGTGCAAGGCGACGACGTCGTCGTGTTCGACCGCACCGGCACGGCGTTCCACACCTACATCGCGTTTGACGGCATTCGCGTGGAACGGCCCGAGCGCGCGTTCTCGGGCATCCACGTGCGGCGCACGCAGGACGGCGTGACCTGGCAGCCCGCTGTGCCCGTCGTGGACCATGTCAACACCGCGATCCCGATGGAAGACAAGCCGTGGATGGCGGCCGACCGCGCGGTGAACTCCCCGCATCGCGGCAACTTGTACGTGGCGTGGACACGCTTTGACGTCTACGGCAGCGCCGACCCGCTGCACCGCTCGCACATCTGGTTCGCCCGCTCGAAAGACGGCGGGCGTTCGTTCCAGCCGCCCACCCGCATCTCGGACGACAGCGGCGGCGCCAAAGACGACGACGACACCGTGGAAGGCGCGGTGCCGGCCGTGGGACCCGGTGGCGAGGTCTACGTGGCGTGGTCGGGTCCCAAGGGCCTGGTCTTCGATGCGTCGACCGACGGCGGCTGGACGTTCGGGCAAGACCGCGTGCTCACGCCGCTCACCGGCGGGTGGAACATTCCCTTGCCCGGCGTCGAGCGCCACAACGGCATGCCCGTGACCGCCACCGACCTCAGCAGCGGGCCCAACAAGGGCAGCGTCTATGTGAACTTCATCGACGAGCGCAACGGCGACACCGACGTGTTCCTGCTGGCGTCGCGCGACGGCGGCAAGACGTGGGCGGCGCCCGTGCGCGTGAACGACGACCCGAAGGGCGCGGCGCAGATGTTTACGTGGCTGGCGGTCGACCAGACCGACGGATCTCTCAATGTCGTGTTCCACGATCGACGCGGGCTCTCGGGCACGATGACAGGCGTGACGCTCGCGAGAAGCATTGACGGCGGGCGCACGTTCATGAACCACAAAGTGCCCATCGAGCCCTTCGACTGCTGCGCGCGCTCGTCGTTTCTCGGGGACTACAACGGCGTCGACGCCGTCAACGGCCGCGTGGTGGCGGTGTTCCCGGTGCTGACCGCCGCGGGCCAGCAGCGCATCATGGCGGCGACGATGCGCTTCCAGTCCGGCACGCAGACGCTGCAGTAGCGGACCGGGCGTCTGGACAGCCGGACGCGGTTTCAGTCATACTCGTGGTATGACCACGACCTTGAAGCTGGCCATCAGCCTGCCGCGCCCGCTCGCCGAGCGCACCCGCCGAGCCGTACGGAAGGGCGGTGCGGCGAGTGTCAGCGCCTATGTCGCCGCGGCGCTCGAAGAGAAGACCAAGATGGACGACCTGGCGGCGCTCTTCGACGAGATGCTCGCGGCCTCGGGTGGGCCGTTGACGGCGCGGGAACGCGCCGCCGCCGACGTGGCCCTGGGCATCCGGCCGAAGCGGAGCGCCCGATAACATGGCTGGGCTGACCCTCGACGCTGGCGCGCTCATCGCGTTCGAACGCAACGACCGACACCTCGTCGGTCTTCTGGCGCACGCGCTGGCCCACGGTCTGACCATCACGGTGCCGGCCGGCGTCGTGGCACAGGTCTGGCGCGACGGCCGCCGGCAGGCCAGACTGGCACGTCTGCTCGGCGCGCCAGACGTGGTTGTCGAACCGCTCGACGATCAACGGGCACGTGAAGCCGGTCAACTGTGCGGCGTGCGGGGCACCACCGACGTCATCGACGCGTCGGTTGTGCTGGCGGCCCGCCGGCGGGGAGATCGCATCGCGTCGAGCGACGAGATCGACCTCTTGCGCCTCGACCCAGACGCTCGCGTCATCCGCGTATGAGGAGGGCGGCCACGCTATAGTGCTTGCGGTCCCTGGAGGTTTCTCATGCATGTGTCCGTCCTTGCCGTCACCCTCGCCGCCCTCGCCACAACCGCGCCGTATGCCTTCGCGCAGGCGCCAGCGCCAACGCCCACCGACCGCACCAAAGCCACGGTGTTCAAGGCCGACGATCTCGCCGCAGCCCTCGCGAAGCTGCCTGGCGATCGCCCCTCCTCAGCCGTGCGGGTCTTCACGCTCGCGCCCTACAACGTGAACGTCGAGCGCCGGCTGCCACGGCAGCAGGGCGCGTCGCTGCACGAGGCACAGGCCGAGCTCTTCTACGTGATCGAGGGTTCGGCCACGCTGCTGACCGGCGGCAAGCTTGTGGCGCCCGCGCGCACCGGCACCAACCTGGCCGGCACCGGCATCGAGGGCGGCACGCGTCAGGCGTTCAGCAAGGGCGACTTCCTAATCGTGCCCTCGGGCCTGCCGCACCAGTTCGTGGACATCCAGGCGCCAGTGCACCTGATGTCGATCTACCTGCCCAACTCACAGTAGAAAACTTGACAGCCCACATGCGTGACCAAGGATGTCAAGTTTTCGTCGCCCCGCACGGTCTTCAGGCGGAGCCTCGCTAGCGATGCGCCGCCTGGTCCTCGTCGCCTCGCTCCTCGCCGGCGGCGGTTGCTCGCCCTCACCCGCGCCGTTGCCCATGGCGTCGCCGGCGCCGTTCCCTTCGGGTGCCGTGGTTGACCTGTCGCACACCTACGACGCCAGCACCGTGTTCTGGCCCACGGCCGAGACGTTCCGGCTCGACAAGGTGGCCGACGGCATGACACCCGGCGGCTACTACTACGCCGCCAACAACTTCTTCTCGTCGGAGCATGGCGGCACCCACCTGGATGCGCCGGTCCATTTCGCCAAGGGGGCGCAGACCGTGGAGCAGATTCCGCTCGATCGCCTCATGGGCGCCGCCTACGTGGTCGATGTGACCGATCGCGCCGCCGGCGACGCGGATCATCAGGTCAGCGTCGAGGACATCGCGCGCGCCGAGGCGGCACAGGGGCCGATTCCGAACGACGCCATCGTGCTGCTGCGCACTGGTTTCTCGACGCGCTGGCCCGACGCGGCCCGTTACCTGGGCACGGCCGAGCGCGGCGAGGCCGCGGCGACCAAGCTGCACTTCCCTGGTCTGCATCCGGACGCCGCGCGGTGGTTGGTGGCCAACCGCACGTTCAAGGCCATCGGCATCGACACGGCGAGCATCGACTACGGGCAGTCGTCGCGCTTCGAATCACACCGCGTGCTCTACGAGCGCAACATCCCGGCCTTCGAGAACCTGAACTCGCTCGAGCGGCTACCGGCCACCGGGGCGCACATCGTGGCGCTGCCGATGAAGATCGGCGGCGGCAGCGGCGCGCCCCTGCGCGCGGTGGCTATCCTGCCAGCAGCGCAGTAGGGTTGCGCGCGTTCGGTGATGATCCGAGCGTCCTGATGTGCCACCCGTACTTCGACGGTCAAGGCGGCGCGCGACATCGCGTGCCCGCGCCCTACGCGGAAGGGGTAGAATCCTGCCGCAACACCAATGGCGCTTGCGGTTGGCTCCCGTCTCGGCCCCTACGACGTGCTTGGCTCCCTCGGCACTGGAGGGATGGGCGAGGTGTATCGCGCGCGGGACTCGCGGCTCAAGCGCGACGTCGCCCTGAAGGTGCTGCCGGCGGCCTTTGCGGCCGATGCCGACCGGGTGGCGCGGTTCCAGCGCGAGGGCGAGCTGCTCGCCACGCTGACCCACCAGCACATCGCCGCCGTCTACGGCATCGAAGAGACGCCCGCCCAGGGCGGATGGCCCGCCTCGCGCGCGCTGGTCATGGAGCTCGTCGAGGGCGAGACGCTCGCCGACCGCGTGCAGCGCGGACCGCTGCCCGTCGACGAGGCGCTGCCCCTCGCACGCCAAATCGCCGAGGCGCTCGACTACGCGCACGAGCACGGCGTGCTGCACCGCGACCTCAAGCCCGCCAACATCAAAGTAACGCCCGACGGCCAGGTGAAGGTGCTCGACTTCGGCCTGGCCAAGGCACTGAACCCCGATGGCGCTGCCGTGTCGCAGGAGCACTCGCCGACGATCACGAGCCCGGTCCACCTTCGCCGTGGCTACGGAGCGGCAGGCACTGAAGCCGGCGTGATTCTCGGCACCGCGGCCTACATGTCGCCGGAGCAGGCGCGCGGTAAGACCGTGGACAAGCGGGCGGACATCTGGGCGTTCGGCTGCGTGCTCTACGAACTGCTCACCGGCCGCCGCGCGTTCGAGGGCGAGACGCTCTCGGACACACTCGCAGCGGTGCTGAAGAGCGAGCCCGACTGGCAGCGCCTGCCCGCCGACACCCCCGCACCTGTCCGCGCGCTGCTGCGGCACTGCCTGACGCGCGATCCGAAGGTGCGGCTGCGCGATATCGGGGATGCGCGACGCGAGCTCGACGGCAGCGCCACACCAGACGGGGATGCGTCTTTCGCAACACACTCGGCGCCCTCGCGCCGGAGTGGTGTGTGGCCGTGGGCGGTGGCAGCGACACTCGCCCTAGCTCTCGGCGCCACGCTGATGCAATGGGCGCCCTGGCGGCCATCTCCTCCGGCAGTGACACAGCGTCTGAGCGTCGACCTCGGCGTCGAAGCGACGCTCAGGACCGACATCGGCACGGCCGCGGTCCTGTCACCAGACGGTCAGGTGCTGGCGTTTGCGGCCCAGCCCCTGGGCGGCAACCAGTCGTTCCTCTACGTGCGCCGCCTCGATCAACTCACAGCCACCCAGTTACCGGGAACGGCAGACGCTCGAGGGCCATTCTTCTCCCCGGACGGCGCATGGATCGCGTTCTTCGCGGACGGCAAGCTGAAGAAGATCGAGACCCGAGGTGGTGCGCCGCTGACGCTCTGTGACGCGCCGAATCCCCGTGGTGGCGACTGGACCGAAGATGGCCGCATCGTCTTCCTGCCCATTACAGGCGGCGGACAAGGCCTGCAGCAGGTGCCGGCGACGGGCGGGGTCCCCACGCCGTTCATCGACGCCGACCCGAACGGCAGTCAGCGATGGCCGCAGGTGCTGCCCGGCGGGGGCGCGGTCCTCTACACGCGAATTCAGCCTGGCACCACCGGCGCCATTTTCGCCCAGCCCCTGCCGTCGGGTGAACGACGACGGCTGCATGCCGGCACCTACGGCCGCTACGTCTCGAGCGGCCATTTCGTCCACATCGAAGACGGCGCGCTGTTCGCGACCCCCTTCGATCCAACGACCCTCTCATTCACGGGCGAGACCACACGCGTCGTCGAAGGGGTATCGGTCAACGCAGCCGACGGCGCGCAGTTCGCCATCGGCGCCAACGGCTCCGTGACCTATCTGACGGGACAGGCGACCGAAAGCGGTGCTCCCATCGAGTGGCTGGACGCCAAGGGCACGGTCACGCCGCTGCTGGCCGAACCTGTGGACTGGCGGGGCCCGCAGTTCAGCCCGAGCGGCCTGCAACTCGCCTATACGCTTGCTGGAGGCGGGGTGTGGCTCCTGGATATCGCACGCGGTGTGCGTTCACCGGTCACGGCCGCAGAGTCTGGCCCCGTGCAGTGGCCGGCATGGACACCAGGCGGCCAGCGGATCGCCTTCAGTGCGGCAGAAGGTGCGGGCATCCCCAACATCTACTGGCAGCGGGTGGACGGCGTCGGGCAGAGGCAGCGACTCGCCGAGAGCCCGTACCTGCAGACACAGCCCTCGTGGCATCCCACTGGCCGCATCCTCGCGTTCCAGCAGGCCACGCCGCCTGCGAACAAGATCATGATCGTGACGATTGGCGGCAATGAGACAGACGGGTGGAAGCCGGCACAGCCGTCCGTCTTCTTCGACAGCCGCTTCAGTGAGACGGTTCCGGCGTTTTCGCCTGACGGTCGCTGGCTGGTCTATTCGTCCAATGAATCCGGGCGCTACGAAATCCACGTGCGCCCCTTCCCCGGTTCAGGCGGACGCGTAGTCGTCTCGACCGATGGCGGGCGCCACCCGCAGTGGTCGCGCACGGAGAACCGACTGTTCTTCGCCACCGCCGCCACCACACCCGCGCAGATCATGATCGTGGACTACACGGTGCAGAACGGGGCGTTCGTCCCGACGACGCCGCGGCCGTGGACGACCAGAAAGATCCTGCCTCGCCTCAACGGGCTGAACTACGCACTGCACCCCGACGGCACGCGCGTGGTCGCGCACGTCGCCCCCGAGAATTCCGAGGTGACGACGAGTGGCGATCGTCTGGTGTTCGTGACGAACTTCTTCGACGAGCTGCGCCGCCTCGCTCCGCCCATGCGGTAGCCCACACCAGCGGCCATGGCCCGAAGAGTCCATAAACGCCCACGCCTGGGCGGAATCCTTGCGCCGCCTGGTCTGGCGTCGCCAGACGAGCACGGCGCGCGCGTACGCGCCAGTGTGGCAGTGGGCGGGCACGATATCCCGGAAGAGCGCATCCGCCAGCGCTATCCGCAGGCCCTCCGGATCTCATCGCCCTGATGCCGCGTCTGGCAAACCTGCAGGTGTACGACAACAGAGTTGACGCGCCGTCAAGCGTGCCGGTGCCCGGCGACGTCAAGGCCCTCAGCCAAACGCCGGACTGAGCGAAGCCGCTGGTGGAGGCCGCGTTGCGGGACGTCGAGACGGTGGACGGTCAGTAGCCGCGCTCGATGGCCACGCGGTGCAGCGGCGATTGCCCGTTTTCGGGGCGTACCAGGCGGCTACTCTACTGCCCTGGCCGTACGCCGTGTGCCTTCAGAATCGCGCGCAGCTGATCGTGCGGGATCGCGTGACGGCGCTGATAGTCGGCGCCCGTCATCGTCTCGGCAGCCACCATCGCGTTCACGAT
>JANNEJ010000345.1:0-2346 GCA_031378585.1 Acidobacteriota bacterium
CGCCACGCGCTGCACGTCGTCGACCGTCACCGAGCGCACGCGCTCGGGATACGCCGGCAGGTCCTCGAGCGGCAACTCGTAGAAGAGCTGATTCAGCACGCGCGTGGCGATGGCGTCGGGTGATTCTATGGAGAGCGGAAAACTTCCGGCCAGAAAATCCTGTGCGCCTTCAAGCTCGCCTTCATAGACGCGCTCGCGCTGCAAACGGAAGAACTCATCCACGACGATGCGCAGCGCCTCCACCGTGGCCTCGGTCCGCGTGTCGGTCTCGGCCACGATGGCGCCGGTCAACTTGTAGGAGTCTAGGTCGGCCGAGGCGCCGTAGGTCAGGCTCTTCTGCGTGCGCAGCACCTGCTGCAGCCGGTTGCCGCCTTCCCCGCCCAGAATCTTCACCACCTGGTCGAGCACCAGGTGATCGGCATTGCGACGTGCCATGGCCAGGTGACCGGCGCGAATCTCCGTCTGCACGGAACCCGGCTTGTCGACAACCACCACGCGCTTCACGGCGGAGGGCGGGTCCATCGGCGCAAAGACCGGCACGGGCCCCTTGGCCCACTCGCCAAAGACCCGCTGTACCTGCGCGAAGGCCTCGTCAGCGGTCACGTCGCCGACGATGGCAATGAGCGCGTTGTTGGGAACGAACCACGCCTTGTGAAAGTCGACGAAGTCTTGCCGGGTCAGCGTGGCCAGCGACTCGGCCGTGCCACCAGACGGCATGCCGTAGGGATGGAAGCCAAAGACCAGCCGGTCGATCACCTGCGACGCGACGGTGTCCGGATCGTCGGCCGACACCTTCAGCGACGACACGGCCTGCGACGTCTGCCGCTCGATCTCCTGCGCACTGAATGCCGGCCGCACGACCACATCGGCCATCAGGTCGAGCGCCGCGCCCAACCCGTCTTTCATGCTCACGGTATTGACGAAGCTGAGGTCCGAGCCGGCACCAGTGCCGAGCAGCCCGCCCATGAAGTCGATCTCTTCGGCAATCTGCGAAGACGAGCGGGTGGCCGTGCCCTGATCGAGCAGCGCGGCCGTCAGCATCGCCAGGCCTTCCTTGCCCTTGGGATCCTGCGCCGCGCCGGCGCGCACGAGCATTCGCGCGCTCACGACCGGCTGCTCGTTCTGGCTGACGAGCACCACCTGCAGGCCGTTTGGCAGCGTGCGGATCTGATAGGGCGGAAACTTCACGGGCCTGGCCGAGAGCGGCCGCGGCGGACGTTCCGTGGGCCAGCGCAAGGCGTCGAGACCCCGCTGCCCGGCGGTGAGGCCGACCGACGCCACCAGCATGCAGGTCGCGGCCACGAGTGCCGATTGCACGGCGTGAAACACTCGACGGCTCATGGGCGGGTTCCTGCGGTCTTGGGCCGCACGTGCATCACCAGGCGCGACTCGGGCGTGAAGTAGGTCTTTGCGACGCGCTGCACCTCGGCCCGCGTCATGTTCTGAAAGATCATGAATTCGCCATCGGCGGTCTTGATGTCGGCATGCAGCACTTCCGCATGCGCCAGGATGCCCGCCTTGTCCTGCACCGTCTCACGGCCCAGGATGTAGTCGCGCGCGAACTGGTTCTTGGCGCGCTGCAGATCGCGGTCGCTGATGCCCTCGGCCACGGCCTTGTCGAGCTCGGCGACGAGCGCCTTCTCGACGTCGTCGGGCGACTGCCCGGGGCTGACGAGCGCCACCATGAAGAACAGATTCGGGTGCTCGATCAGGTTGGCGCCGCCAAAGGCGGCCACCGCAAGGCGTGTGTCGTAGACCAGACTCTTGTGGATGCGCGAGCTGTTGCCGTCAGAGAGCACCTTGGCCAGCACGTGCAGGGGATACGAATCCGGATGGCCGTCGTAGGTGATGTGTTGTGCCACGATCACCGCCGGCAGCGACCTGGCCTCCTCGAGATTGACGCGCGGGGCTTTGGCCGGCGTCGGCTCCGGCGCGATGTCGCGCACGACCTTGCCCGGTCCTGCCGGGATGCGGCCGTAGTAGCGCGTGACGAGGTCGGTCGTTTCGGCCACGTCGAAATCGCCCGCAATCACGACCGTGGCATTGGCCGGGATGTAGTAGGTATTGAAGAACCCGCGCACGTCGTCGATGGTGGCGGCGTCGAGGTCGGCCATGCTGCCAATGACGGGGTTCTTGTAGGGATGCGTGGTGAACGCATTCTTGTAGAGCAGCTCGTTGAGATTGCCGAACGGTTGATTGTCGACCCGCATCCGGCGCTCTTCCTTCACCACTTCCCGCTCGCTGACAAACGTCTGCTCGTCGATACGCAGCGAGCCAAGGCGATCGGCTTCCATCCAGAGCACGAGCGGCAGGTACTGCGACGGCACGGTGTTCCAGTACACGGTG
>JANNEJ010000417.1:0-1642 GCA_031378585.1 Acidobacteriota bacterium
TCTGGCAACTCATCGAGGAAGAGCACGCCGTGATGCGCCAACGTGACCTCGCCGGGGCGCGGCACGCTGCCGCCGCCGACCAGCGCCGCCTCCGACGCGCTGTGGTGAGGCGCGCGGAACGGCCGCGTGCCGACGAGACCTGCACCCGGTGTCAGCAGACCGGCCACCGAGTGGACGGCGGTCACTTCGATCGCCTCGTCGAAGGTGAGCGGCGGCAGCACACCAGGCATGCGCCGCGCCAGCATCGTCTTGCCCGCGCCTGGAGGGCCGATAAAGAGCAGGTGGTGGCCACCGGCGGCGGCCACCTCCAGCGCCCGCCGTGCGACCTGCTGCCCGCGCACGTCGACCAGGTCGCTGTCCCCGTCGGTGACTGCCACGGGCAGTGGCGCCGTGGGCGCCGTGTCGGGCCACGCCTCCGGGGGCTGTTGCAGCAAGGCCACCGCCTCGGCCAGAGTCCGCACCGGCAACACCGTCAGTCCGGCCACCACGGCCGCCTCTGAGGCGTTAGCAGACGGCAGCACGAGCGCGCGGACGCCCTGGCGATGCAGGCCCAACGCTACCGGCAGCACGCCCCGCGACGCCAGCACGGCGCCGTCGAGCGACAGCTCGCCGATGACGGCGAGCCGGCGCGTGTCGTGACGCGGCACGACCCCGGCTGCCGCAAGAATCGCCACGGCAATGGGCAGGTCGAATGACGTGCCCGCCTTCCTCTCGTCGGCTGGCGCGAGGTTCACCGTGATGCGGTGGTCGGGAAAATCGAAGCCCGAGTTCCGGATCGCGGCCCGCACCCGGTCACGGCTCTCGCGCACGCTGGCATCGGGCAGGCCGACCATCGCAAACACCGGCAAGCCGAACGAGACGTCGACTTCCACCGTGACGGGAAACGCATCGATGCCGCGAAGGGCGGCGCTCAGCACCTGGGCCAGCACGCCCAGTCATGTTCCAAAGCGGATGCCAGTCGCGGGTGACGGAATTGGCGGGCAGAAACCGCCGAGAACGATGCGCGCGTTGAGGAACCCGCGACTGCGACGCGTCTGACGCGGCGCAGATCCTGCGCTGCCTGAGGGCCTACTGGGCTGCGGCCGCGCGGGCAGTGAGGATGTGCAGACGGTCGCCGACGTCGATGGAGGTGCCGTGCAGCTTGTTCCACGCACGCAGGTTCTCCACGCTGACGCCGTGACGGCGTGCAATCGAGAACAGCGAGTCGCCCTTGCGCACCCGGTAGACGACGCGCGTGGGCTCGTCGTCGCGATCCTCCGCACGCGCGGCCATCACGGTGGCCGGCCGGCCGCCGGCCAGCAGCGCCGGCGAGGGCGCGCGCGGCACGAGCAGTCGCTGCCCGGGGCGCACGGGCGCGGCGGTGCCGAGGTAGTTTGCCTCGGCCAGATCTGCGCGCGAGACTCCGAGCCGGCGCGCAATCGACGGCAATGAGTCGCCTTTCCGCACCGTGTGCCACTGCAACGAGGCCGCCTCTTCCGGCGCGGAGTCGTGCTGCGCGTCGAGGACCAGGGTGGCGGTGCCCATCGGCACGCGAAGCTGATAGTCGCGTTGACGCACCGGCGTCGTCCAGCGGCGCAGTTCGGGATTGAGGGCTCGGATATCCTCCGCCGATACGCCCGCCCACTCGGCCACGCGGCGCAGG
>JANNEJ010000446.1:0-4321 GCA_031378585.1 Acidobacteriota bacterium
GCGTGCGGGCGGCCCGTCCTGTTCAGGCCGCCGCCGCTCGATCAGTCTGATCCTGGCCAGCAGCGCCACGACCCCGAGCAGAATCGCCAGCCTCGACGCCGCCTGACCCAGACGGCGGTACGGCCATTCCGCCGTGGCACGTCACGCACAGCGCGCCCTCGCCCATCCCGAGCAGCGTCGATGGTGGCGATTCTGCTCGTGGTCGTGGCGCTGCTGGCCAAGATCAAACAGATCGAGCGGCGGCAGGCTGAACAGGACGGGCCGCCAGCACACTGACGGCCCGTCGAGACGCCGCGCGGCTACTTCGCGCGCGCGAACACGCGCCAGGTCTTGCCCTTGACGCTTTCGGTGATGTAGAGCGAGCCGTCGGGGCCGAGCGCGATGCCGTTTGGCCGCGCCGCCGCGTCGTTCGGGCTCATCAGCGGCGTCTTGCCAGCGAAGCCGTCGGCGAACACCTCGTACTTGCCGCTGGGCTTGCCGCCAGCGAACGGCTGGTAGAGAACGTTGTAGCCCTGCATCGGCGCCGGGGCGCGATTCCACGAGCCGTGCATCACCACGAAGGCGCCGCCACGAAACTTCGCCAGCAGCGTCGTGCTCGTGAAGAACTGCAGGTCGACCGGCGCGTAGTGGGCGGGGAAGCCCACGACCGGCGCTTCAAACTGCGCGCAGCGCCCAACCGCCGTGCCATCGCCGCCGTACTCGGGCGCCAGAATCATCTTATTAACCTTGCCGTCGTAGAAACAATACGGCCAGCCGAAGACCGAGCCTTCGTTTACCTGCAGGAGCGGCTCGAGCGGGCGATTCTGGTTGTCCTCTGGCGTGAAAAGATCCGGATACAGCGTGTCGAGTGAATCGCGGCTGTTCATGGCCATGTAGAGATGGCCGTCGTGCCACGCCAGCGCCAGGCCCTGGCGCATGCCGGTGGCGTAGCGGTTCTTCACCGAGAAGGTCTGGCCGGGCGTATCGGCGTTGAACGTCCATACGCCGCCGCCGTTCTCGAGCTGGGGGCACGGGTCCTGTCCCTTGGCGCCCGGCTGGCGATCCGGCTGCGCGCAGGCATTCGACGGCAGGCCCACGTTGATGTAGACGTTGCCCTTGTCGTCAAACGCAATGTCTTTGTCCTGGTGCCCACGCTGCTCGGGGAATCCTCCGACAACGACTTCGGCAGGGCCGGCTGGCACCAGCTCACCCGGGGTCAGCTTGAAGCGTTCAATCGACCGGGTCGTCGCGAAGTACAGATACCCGTTGCGCAGCACGATGCCGGTAGCGCCGCTCGTACCGAAGCTCTCGGCGTGGTCGAGCGTGCCATCGCCGTTGGTGTCGCGCAGGGCGCTGATGAAGCCGGGCTGGGGCGGCTGACCCGGTGCGCGAGGGCCGGAGCGAATGGACATGTAGACGTCGCCGTTGGCCGCCACCACCAGGTTACGAGCCGCGCCGAGGTTGTCGGCGACGACCTTCGCGCAGAACCCAGCCGGCAGCGTGAGGCCGCCGTTGTCGGGGTCACAAGAGGGCGCCGCGGCTCGTTGACCTCGGACGCTCGTGGATCCAGCCAGCACACAGGTGAACAGGGCCAGCGCCGTCGCGACACGTCTCAACACAGGGGGTCCTTTCGAGCACAGCGCCGCGACGACCGCGGTCCGCTCAATGATATTCGCATCGCGACCGAATGAGACTCGCTCACACGTTACCGCCGGGGCCGCCACCTCGGCTATCGTGCGTCATGCGTATTTCTCGCCATAGCGCCGCGCTCGGAGCGGCCGCAGCGCTGTACGCAAGCGTTCTTGGCGTCGTGTCGTTGCGGGCGCAGGACGCCGTCACGCCCCCAACCTCGCTGTCAAAGGCGTTGCCCGCCGGTGCCACCGGCGAGCTGGTCTTCCGCGCGGCCTGCGCCACATGCCACGGTATCGACGGGAAGGGCTCGCCCCAAAGCGAGCCTTGGCCCAGCGGTGCCGTTGATCTAGAGGCCGCTGGAGTGGTCGGTGTCAGGCGCGTAGGCAGGGCGCTTGTCCTTCACGAGCCCGGGCACTCGTCCAGCCACCGCGCTCAAGCCGACGGCGCCGCGTCGCCAGGCCTGGAACGCAGTGAGGAAGTCCCACTGCCCGCGCGTGACGGTGCCGCGCTTCCACGCACCTGCGACGTGTTTGTTGGCTTCGGCCATCGTGGGATACGTGTGAATCGTGCCCAGGATCTTGTTCAGGCCCAGTCCGTGCTTCATAGCCAGCACGTACTCGGCGAGCAGGTCGCCGGCGTGCTCGCCCACGCAGGTCACGCCGAGAATCGTGTCGGTGCCTGGCGTGGTCAACACCTTGATGAAGCCGTGCGCTTCTTCGTCGGCAATCGCGCGGTCCAGCTCGCCGATGTCGAACGTGCTCACCACGTGCGGGATCTGCTGTGCGCGGGCCTCTTGTTCATTGAGCCCCACTCGCGCCACTTCCGGGTCGGTGAAGGTGGCCCACGGGATCACGCGGTAGTCGGCCTTGTAGCGCTTGAACGTGCCAAAGAGCCCGTTCACCGCGGCATACCAGGCCTGGTGCGCGGCCGCGTGCGTGAACTGGAACGGTCCGGCCACATCACCGCACGCGAAGATGTTGGGATAGATGGTCTGCAAGTACTCGTCGGTCTGCACGGTGCGCGCGGTGGTCGTGCCGATGCCCAGTTCCTCGAGCCCATAGCCGGTCGTGTTGGCCACCCGGCCCACGGCCACCAGCACTGCGTCGAAGGGCACGCGCACCTCGACGCCGTCGTGAATGGCAACCAGCACCTTCTCGCCGTGTTCCACGACGAAGCGCGTGGCCATGTGCGATGTGAGCACGCGCACGCCGTCCCGCTCGAAGCGTCGCTGCACGAGCGCCGACACCTCGGGGTCTTCGCGCGACAGGATCCGTGGTCCCATTTCCACCTGCGTCACCTGACTGCCGAGCCGCGCGAACGCCTGCGTCAGCTCCGATCCGATAGGGCCGCAACCGAGCACGACCAGCCGTGTGGGACGCTCGCGCAGGTTCCAGACCGTGTCGGAGGTGAGATACCCCACCTCGTCGAGCCCAGGGATCGGCGGCACGAAGGGCTTCGCGCCCGCCGCAATCACGATGGTGCGCGTGGTCAGCGTGCGCGGACCCGAGGCGGTCTGCACGTCCACCGTCCACGGCGAGGTGATGCGCGCGCGGCCCTCCACGACCTCGACACCCAGGTTCGTGTAGCGCTCCACCGAGTCGTGCGGCTCGACCGTTGCTACGACGCGCTTCACCCGGTCCATCACGTCCGCGAAATCGACGCGCGCGCTCGCCTCGGCAATGCCCATCTCTTTCGATCGCGCGATGTGCGAGAGCAGCCTGGCCGATCGAATCAGCGCTTTGCTGGGCACGCAGCCCGTGTTCAGGCAGTCGCCGCCCATCCTGTGGGCTTCAACCAGCGCCACGCGGGCCTTGGTGGCGGCGGCGATGTAGGCCGACACGAGCCCCGCCGAGCCTGCGCCAATCACTACCATGTTGTAGTCGTAGCTGGCTGGTCGAGACCCGGCCCACCGCGCGTAGACCTGGCGCGCTTTGAGCGCGTCGAGCATCCGCTTGGCCACGAGTGGGAACAGGCCGAGCAGCGAGAAGGCCAGCAGCAGGCCCGGCGACACGCGGAACTGTCCCAGTTGGGTGCCGGCATACACGAACACCGCGGTGCCCGCGAGCATGCCGAGCTGGCTCACCCAGTAGAAGGTGCCCGTGCTGATGCGCGTCAGGCCGAGCGCCAGGTTGACGAGGAAGAACGGCACGACCGGCACGAGCCGCAGCGCGAACAGATAGAAGGCGCCCTCGCGTTCGATGCCGGCGTTGAGCGTTGCCAGACGAGCGCCGAAACGCTGCTGGACCCAGTCGCGCAGCAGGAAGCGCGCACTCAGGAAGGCGAGCGTCGCGCCCAGTGACGACGCAAACGACACGAGCACGAGGCCGATCGTGAAGCCAAAGACCGCGCCGCCGGCCAGCGTCATGATGGCCGCGCCCGGCAGCGACAGCGCCGTGACGGCCACGTAGATGGCAAAGTAGGTCGCGGCCGTTTGCGCTGGATGCGCCTGGTAGTAGGCGTCGATGGCCACCCGCTGGCTCTGGAAGAAATCGATCGACAGGTAGCGCTGCAGACCGAAGGCGGAAAATGCTGCCACGGCCGTCACCAGCGCCAACAGCACAACGATCCGCGACTTGGTCATGGCTTCATTCTCATCCGACGCGTCGATGACGAAGGTGTCTATCGCAGGGGACCGGTGGCCGGCGTCACACGGCATCTCCCTCCGGCTCAACTTCGCTCCGCCCTGCCGGGCTGACGTGACGTGGGACAC
>JANNEJ010000531.1:0-4448 GCA_031378585.1 Acidobacteriota bacterium
CCGATGATCGGCGACACCGATCTGCATGTGTCGAAGCTCTACGGCATGCTGCCGGCCGATGCCGGCGAGTCGTGCGACGGCCGCACGGCGGCCGACAACATGACCGTGCGCAACGTGTTCATCGTGGGGCCCGACAAGAAGGTGAAGCTGATCATCGCGTATCCCATGACGACGGGCCGCAATTTCGACGAAGTGCTGCGCGTGCTCGACTCGCTGCAGCTCACCGCCAAACATCGCGTGGCCACGCCCGTGAACTGGCAGCAAGGGCAGGATGTGATCATCGCCGGCGCCGTGTCGGACGACGAGGCGAAGACCATCTATCCCAACGGGTGGAAGGCGCCGCGGCCCTACATCCGCATCGTGCCGCAACCGCAGTAGCAGTGGCAGTAGCCTCGTGACGCAGCCACCCTCGGGCCTGGAGCGCTGGCTCGCCCGCGCGTTCGACGACGACCAATCCACCGAAGTGGGGTCGGGGTGGATGTCGGGCACGGCCAGCGTGTTCCTGGGCGTGGTGGCGGTGCTGGGCGCGCTGGCGTTCTGGTTCCCTGGCTACCTCACCACCGCGGAGTTCCGCGCCCGCTATCCCGTGAGCGCGGTGCGCGCGCTGCTCGAAGTTGTCATCGGTCTTGCGTTCCTGCTCGGCGCGGCGTCGCTGATGATGCGGCGGCGCAAGGTGCTGGGGCTCACCGGCATCGGGCTGTCGCTCGTGGCACTGCTCGCTGGTGGCGGGCACGTGGCCCCGGCCGGCGACCTCGACGCGCCGTTCACGATTGGGCTCGACTGGTTTGCGCTGAACGTGCTGCTCACGGCCCTCGTGTTCGTGCCGCTCGAACGCGCCTTTCCCCTGCGGCCTGGCCAGCGCACGTTTCGCTTCGGCTGGGCCACTGACGCCGCGCACTTCCTGGTGAGCCACCTGGCCGTGCAGACGCTGTCGTTCCTCACGCTGCTGCCGGCCACGTCACTGGCGCAGGTGTGGCAGCCAGACGGCGTGCAGCAGGCCGTGCGCGCGCTGCCGCTGTGGGCGCAGTTCCTCGCCATTCTGCTGCTGTCCGACCTGGTGCAGTACTGGGTGCATCGGGCCTTCCACGTGGTGCCGGCGTTGTGGCGGCTGCATGCCGTGCATCACTCGAGCACGGCCATGGATTGGCTGGCGGGTTCACGGCTGCACGTGTTCGACGTGCTGGTCACGCGCGGCTTGGTGCTGGTGCCGATCTTCCTGCTGGGGTTTGCCACCGAGGCGCTCTACGCGTATCTGGTATTCGTGTCGTTCCACGAGGTGTTCATCCACGCCAACGTGCGGTTCCGTTTCGGCTGGATCGACCAGATGATTGCCACCCCGCGCGGCCACCATTGGCATCACGCGCCGGCTCCGGTCGACAAGAACTTCGCGGTGCACCTGCCGGTGCTCGACCGCATCTTCGGCACGCAGCACCTGCCCGGGGACGAGTGGCCCTCGGCCTACGGCATTGCCGGCGACCCCGTGCCCGAGGGCTACCTGCGTCAGTTGGCGCATCCGTTCCGGCCCGCGCCACCGCCTGCCGCGCCGCCGGACGCCTCGCCAGATCGCAGCCTGCGATAAGCTTGCGCCATGGCCGCCAACACTCAAGCGCGGGGTCTCACCGTTCTTCGCCTCTTCCTCGGCGTGTTCTTCCTCTTCGAGGGCCTCGGCAAGATCGGCTGGCTGATGGATCCGTCGCCGCTCACCGCCCAGCTCACCGGCTACCTGCAGACTGCGAATCAGTGGAACCGCGGTTACCTGGAGACGGTCTGCATCCCGGGCGCGGCCGTGTTCGCGCGGCTCGTGCTGTTCGGGGAACTGGCCACGGGCACGGCGCTCATTCTTGGCGCCTACGCGCGCTACGCGGCCATCGCGGCGTTTCTGATGGTGCTGAACATCCATTTCGCCAGCGGCGTGCTGTTCCAGTACCGCTTCCTCACCAATGGCTACGGCCTGCCCGTGCTGGGCGGCCTGCTGGCGCTCGCCATTGGCGCTGCGGCCCTGCCGATCAGCCTGAAGCGCACCTAACGGCTCAACGCCATGTCGATCAAGCCCACGGCCCGCGAGCGATTCTCGGACTTGTTGTTCTATGCGGTCGTGATCCTTGTGGCCTATCTGGCCATGCGGGTCGTGTGGCCGTTTCTGGCGCCACTCGCGTGGGCGGCCATCCTGGCGATGACGTTGCGGCCCGTCTACCTGAAGTTCTGCATCCGGTTTCGCAACAGCAACGCCGCACTGATCACGACGCTGCTGGCGGCGGTGCTGATCATTGCGCCGGCGGTGTTTCTCGCCGTCGTCGTGATCGAGCAGGTGCCCGTGGCGCTTGCCTACCTGAAGGGGCTCTCGACGACCACGCCGGAGCAACTGACGCGCGTCTGGGCCATGCTGCGCGCTCGCGTGCCGGTGGCGCTGCCCGCCGATCCTATGTCGATCGTGACTGATGGTCTGCAGCAAGCGGCCGCCTTTCTCGTGCCCCAGGCAGGCTCGCTGCTGGCGGGACTGCTCTCGACCGTGGGCAGTCTGCTCGTGATGCTCTTCGCGCTCTTCTTCCTGCTGCGGGACGGCAAGGCCTACGTGGAAGTGGTGCGCCGGTTGCTGCCGTTCAGCGAGCCGGAGGGCGAGCGCCTGATCGCGGAGACGAGCGACCTGGTCGTGGCCAGCGTGGGCGCGGGCCTGATTGTGGCCGCGGTGCAGGGCCTGATTGGCGGCCTGGCGTTCTGGCTGCTCGGGATTACGGCCCCGGCGGTCTGGGGCGTGGCGATTGCGATCTGTTCGCTCCTGCCGGTGATTGGCGCGACGATTGTGTGGGTGCCGGTGGCCGCGTGGCTCTTCCTGTCGGGGCAGGTCACAACCGCCATCATTCTCACGGTGATTTGCGCGGTGGTGCTGGGCTCGGCCGACAACGTGCTGCGGCCTATGCTGTTGAGCGGCCGCACCTCGGCGAGCGGACTCGTGGTGTTCATTGGCCTGCTCGGCGGCGTGTCTGCGCTCGGCTTCGTGGGCCTGGTGCTGGGGCCGATCGTGCTCGTGATTGCCGGCACGCTCATCGACGCGCTGACGCGCCGCGTGCACCTGCCGGGCGACGACATGCCGGTGATTGAGTGAGCGTCGAGTGACCACCGAGTTCGAACCGCACATGCGCCGCGCACTGGCGCTCGCGCAGCAGGCCGCCGATGCTGGAGAAGTGCCGGTGGGCGCCGTGGTGGTGTTGGACGGCGAGGTGGTGGGCGAGGGGCACAACCGTCCGATTTCAACGAGCGACCCCACCGCCCATGCCGAGATCGTGGCACTGCGCCAGGCCGCCACGCGAGTGCAGAACTACCGTTTGAGCGGCGCCACCATGGTGGTGACCGTCGAGCCGTGTCTGATGTGTGTCGGCGCCATGGTGCATGCCCGCATTGGCACCGTCGTGTTCGGCACCCCGGAGCCTCGAACCGGGGCACTCGGATCCGCCACGGCCGCGCACGAAACACCAGCCCTGAACCACCGGCTGCAGGTGGTGGGTGGGGTGCTCCAGGACGACTGCCGTCAGTTGATGCAGGATTTCTTCAGGGCGCGCCGCCAGGGCGCTGACCAGACGACCGGCGATCCGTTATAATTTCAAGGTTCGGTTTGCCGGACGCGGTTCCCACCTCAGCGGAGAGGTACCGAAGTGGTCGTAACGGGCGCGCCTCGAAAGCGTGTTGTCCGCAAGGGCACGTGGGTTCGAATCCCACCCTCTCCGCCAAATCCGATCCTTTCTTTTCAACAACTTATACGGATCAGTTTGATATTGGGTGCAACGCTGCCGATTTTCGCCTCAGGTTTCGCCATCAAGACACGCGAAATCAGGCGTGTTTTGGCCACGTGGGTTCTCGTGAAGAGCCACGTGGGTGCGCGATGACCCCGTGTCATGCCGGTACCCGACCCGTTGCCAGGCAGCCGCGGGTCGCGAGGGACGAGTCAATAACCGATCTGTTCGACGCGGTTCTTGCTAGCAGAACTCAACGTAACCACTACGCCGTTACACGTTACTGACGCCGTCACGCTCCCACGCATGGCCTATTCCGACTCAAGGGCTGCTTCGTATAGCTGTACGAACAACGGGATAGCGGCGGTCCAGTTCCCTTCCATCGCCTGATGCGCCACCCAGGCGTACGCGGCGCCGGGCTGAGCTTGATCCGATCTCGTGGACGGTTTAGCTACGCCGTCTGACTGCTGATCGGTCGGTCGTCATTCTGTCATCAATCACAAACAACAAGTGGGTGTGGACGCTGTGGGAAACCGCTTCTGCGCGGTTTTCCAAGTCCTGTGGGCGCGGTATTCGCGACCACAGGACGGCAGCGTCCATGCCCTTCGTCACGCCGCCGCCTGGCGTTCGAACGCGGCCGGACTGATCTGGCCGAGCGTCGAGTGGCGGCGTTTCTGGTTGTAGAACACCTCGATGTAGTCGAAGAGCTCCATCTTCGCC
>JANNEJ010000568.1:0-1513 GCA_031378585.1 Acidobacteriota bacterium
GGCCACGACCAACAACCCGCAGGAGCAGAAGCAGTAGTTCTGCCGCAGAGAGAAAAACAGAGTCGTGCATGACGAAAGAGCCTCTCGGCGTCGAGAGGCTCTTTTCTCGTTTCGCCGCTGCGTGCCAGGAGCGTTCACCGTGTTGAGACGATCGATCGTTCTGTGCCTGGGGGCAACTGCCGTCATCAGCTCCGTCCAGCTCTTTGCGCAACTGCCACGGCCGCTCATTCCCCTGCAGGGTGACGGCAATCGGGTGGCGCCGTTCTTCGACGGGTGGTACGAAAATCCCGACGGCACGATTACCTTTTCCTTCGGCTACTCAAACCTGAACAAGGACCGCGTCGTCGAGATCCCCCTTGGGCCCGACAACATGATCACGCCAATGGAGTACGACGGACGACAGCCGACGACCTTCCTGGTGGTGGGACCAGACCTCGCGGACGGAGGCGGGGGCGGAGGTGCTCCCCGCCTTCCCGCAGTCTCTCCAGCTACGTCAGCCGCCCGGGCACCAGGCGCGGGCGGGGGCACGGTGGCCAGCCAACGAGACCGGGAGCGCGGCGTCTTCACCGTCACGGTGCCGGCCGGCTTCAAAGGCGATGTCGTGTGGACGCTGCGTTATGCCGGGCAGACGCATGCGGTGCCAGCCCGGTCCAGGTCGACGTCGTACCAACTCAGTTGGCCGGCGGCCATGGGGTCAACGCCACCGCTCCTGCGCTTTGCCGAAAAGGGCCCGGCCGGCCGCGGTCCCACCGGCAGCCAGGCGCCCGCGCTGCAGGCCAAGGTGGGCGCGCCGATGGAGCTGAAGATCTGGCTCACCGACGACGCGGTGCACGACAAGGAGCCCATCAAGTTCGGGCGTGAGCGGCCGGGCATGAACGTGACCTGGACCAAGTACTCCGGGCCGGGGGAGGTGACGTTCGAGCCTGCGAAAACGGGGTTTCCGGCGCTGACCGGACCCGCGGCGACCCAGGCCACCTTCGCGGCACCGGGAGAGTACGTGATTCGAGTCAAAGCCGACGCCTTTGGCTACTCGGATTCCTCCGCCGGCAACCAGTGCTGCTGGACCAACGGCTACCAGAAAGTGTCGGTGACGCGATAGCCGCCAGAACGGGGCCGGTCGCGCTCCTCGCGCTCGCGCTGTCGGCGTCAGTCCCGACCTGGGCCGTGGCACAAGTCATGACGGCCGCCGACCGTCGCGTGTCGGCGTTCGAGCGCGAGCACCCGGAGCTGTGCGCGTTGCTCGTCGGCACCGCACGCGCGCACGGCGTGCTCTACGGTGAGCTGGCACGCGGCCGCGCGCGAGTACGCGAGGTGGAGACGTTTGCGCTGATGATGCGCCGCATGTCGCCGGGCGCGCTGATGTCGCGCCCAGACCCTGAGGCCGAGGCCGGATACGCCGTGTTGGGTGCGAAGGGCGCTGCAGTCATCCGGCGCGCGCAGGCGTTCCAGCTCGAAGTGTTGGCCGTCCTCGCCACCGTGGACCCCTCCGAACGGACCAAGGCGCTCGACCAAG
>JANNEJ010000594.1:0-18805 GCA_031378585.1 Acidobacteriota bacterium
GTAGCCGATTCGGTGGCGTCTGGAAAGGTCCGTCGGTCGCTAGTCCACCAGGAGCCGCGCGGTCTCGTGATTCCGTTTCGGAGCTCGGTGCCGTCCGGACGTCCGCCGTATTCTTTTGAGCGGCAACGCTAGGGTTCAGCAGCGAGGCCTGTCATGAACGCGGCGAAGCCGCAATCAACAGCCGCCTCGTCTGCTGCACCCATGTTAGGCGGCCATCCGCCAGACTGTTGCGCCTAGTAGTGCTAAGCACCGTCGTTTCGAGATACACCGTCGCCGGGGCCATGAAGGGCAAGATGCCACGCTGCTCGCCCCATCTCTACTCGGGCTTGGCCATAGGGTCTGATCAGCTGCATAACGTCGTGCGGTTCACCCGCGGCCGCTCACGTTGCACGCGGCCGTCGGGTGCAGCCGCTGTTGGGCCGCGTTGTGCGCCCCCACTCGGCAGCGTTGACCCCGTCGGGCACGATCAAAAGCGGACCCGGATGGCAATGCCAACATGACGGGCACCCAGCCCAGACGAGGCTGCGAGGCTGGATCGTGGGCTCGTGCGAGCATAGACCAGATCGCGAGTTGTTTTCGATGCGTCGATCCCCGCGCCAACAGCAGCACCTGCCACCGGGGCCACGACCAGCGCCAACGCGACCGCGACGCCGGCGTCGTCAAGCATGACGTTGTCTCTCGCGGCAACCATTGCGAGAAAACCAGCGCCGGCGCCTGTCGCCAGACCCCACAAGATCCCGTTCTTCAAAGGGTCACGGACAACCCGATCGATTCGGCGCACGCTGACAGCGTCGAAGTCGCGACGTTCGCCATTGACGAGGAGTTGCAGCGACGAAGGCGAGATGTCCGACACCTTGCCCTTAATCTCCGGCCCAGCACCGTCACTGACATACACTTCCTCTCCTCGCTGCAGCCGGCCTTGGACCTCTTCGAAGGTCTGGACGACCTGTCCTGAGGCTGTGCTGCACGGCACCAGGACCATCGCCATTAGAATCGCAATGTCTCGAACAGATGGTCTCAGACCGTTTGGCATGTCTCATCTCAATCGCTTGTCGGCCCAACAAGTACTGAAGTAGACCTCGCGGCCAACGGGCCGCACCGCTCCGGCCCACTTCCACTCCTATGTGTTTGAGTGGGCGCATCTTAGCATGGGCCAGTTCGCTTCACGGACGGTCGTGGTTGGCTGCAACCACGACGTTGACTGCAGTGTGTGCAGCCAACCCGCGAACCCTGCATGGGCACTCAGACCGGCAGTGGCCGCACCAAGACCGGCTGCACGAAGCCGGGGGAGGTGCACGATTGGCTGCGCGGCTCGCGGCCAGCCATGGGAGTACGGGGTCGCGGCGGATTGGATGGACACGTGCGGACCGCGCGCGCGTCCTGTCGGCGAGGGGCTGCGACGTCTGCGGCCAACCCGCGCTGGACGTGCATCGCGTTCCTACGGAGCAAGTGCTTCTGGCGCAACGGCATGGCCACGTGGCGCACGCGCATGTGAGCGGAGTCCGTGTTGATTGGCTGCCGGGACATGCCGGGACCGCGGATAACTGCAGCCACCCGGTGATCACGGGCGGTCGACGGGACTTCTGACGCCCAACGCGCCACGGCTCATGACGTGGAGATAGATCATCGTCGTCCGGACGTCGCGATGGCCGAGGGGCTGTTGCACCGTGCGGAAGTCGTACCCGTCTTCGAGCAAGTTGCGAAGCTGTGGCAAACTGTGACAGCTCGCCCGCTTCGTGAGTCCGGCACGCCGAACCGCGCCGGTGACCGCACGCTGAACCGCGGATGCGTGCAGGTGAAAGCGCGACGGCGGTCCCCATTGCGGCTCGCGACAGATGCGCGACGCCGGAAAGACGAACTGCCAGCCCCACTCCTTCGGCGCGCCAGGGTACTTGCGGTCGAGCGCGAACGGCAGGACGACGCGTCCGTCACCCTGCATGAGATCGCGCGTGTGCTGGGCCTTCACCGCGACCAAGTGCACCGCCAGCCGCTCCTTCACACCAGCCGGCAGCATCGTGACGCGGTCCTTCTGCCCTTTACCGCGCCGAATCGTGATCTGGTTTCGATCGAAGTCGAGGTCCTTGACGCGCAGTGAGAGGCACTCTTCGAGGCGAACGCCCGTGCCGTACAACATCGCCACGATGAGCCACATCGTGCCGTCAACCTCTTTCAGGAGTCTGGCGAGTTCTTCCCGACTCAGCACGACAGGCACCTTGTCCGGCACCCGCGCCCGCGGCACGTGCTCGATTGGCCCGATGTCGAGCTCGAGTACCTCCTTGTACAGAAACAGCACCGCGCTCAACGCCTGGTTCTGCGTCGACACGCTGACCTTTTGGTCCACGGCGAGCCACGCGAGAAACGCCACAAGCTCCGCTGCACCCATGGCGGCCGGGTGCTTCTTTCGATGAAAGAGGATGTACCGTCGAATCCAGGCGACGTAGGCCTGTTCGGTACGCCGACTGTAGTGCCTCAGACGAATCGCGGTGCGCACGCGGTCGAGGAGCTTCGGCGGCGGCACTCCCTGTGGAGGGTGCTCGCTCTCGATCTCTGGGAGGCCTTCAGCCATACACTCGTCGTCGCCTCCGTTGCCAACACCGTGCCAAAAGGTGGGTTCATGCGAGCACCGCCTTGAATGGCGAAGTAGCGCAGCACAACCGAGCCATCAACAGCGCCAGGCGCGCAGAATCTTCACCACGCGAACCGAGTGCGCGTCGAAGGTCTTGCGCGTTTTGCCTGGTGCGCGGGCCGCTGGTTGGCTTGATGGGGCCGCCGGGCATCCGCGGATGTCTCAGTTGGCAAAGCGGGGAATGGCGCGTCGCCACCTCCGCCGTGGTCTCCGGTTCCAACAGCGCACTCGGACCGCATCGACCAGAGCTTCAGGTCGGCGTGACGAAGGCCGCGGTGTGGCCCCGTGACCCGCTCGTGTGGGAGGTGCATGCGGTCGGGGACACGCCAGGGGTGGGGCGTCGGCGGGTGTTCGGCGGCGAATCTGAGCACCGCGAGCTCTGCCGGTCCCCCAGCTATGCGGCGGCGCCTGACAGCTTGTGGCGCGTCAGCCCGGCATCGCGGAGCGAAGTTGAGCCGACGAGCACCTGCCGATGTCCCAGCCCAACGCCACCACCGCACACGACAACGCGTTGCTTGTATTTGGGACAGTCACCTCGCCTAGTCGAGGGCTTGGTGACAGTCCCACCAGGCCGGCGCGTCTAAACCGGATCGGGCTCGCTCGGCGGCGGTTCTTCGGCTGGCGGCGGCGCCCCGTCGACCGAGGGCAACGCCTCGTCGTCCTTCTCCACCAGCGCCACCGACACGACCTTGTCGCCGTCGTCGAGCACCATCAGCCGCACGCCTTGCGTGGTGCGGCCGATCGTGCGAATGTCGCCGGTGGGCGTCCGCAGGATCTTGCCCTGCTGGGTGATGAGCAGCAGTTCTTTGTCTTCGCCGACCTGGGCGATCTCGATGACGCGACCGTTCTTCTCGGTGATGTCGAGGTTCTTCAGGCCCAGTCCGCCGCGGCTCTGTACGCGGTACTCGTCAAGCGGCGTGCGCTTGCCGTAGCCGCGCTCGGTCAGCGTGAGCAGGGTTCCGCCCGGCTTCACCACTTCCATGGCCACCACTTCGTCGCCCTCGCGCAAGCTGATGCCGCGGACACCGTAGGCGGTGCGGCCCATCGGGCGCACGTCGTCTTCGGGGAACCGGATCGCCATGCCCTGGCGGGTCCCGATGAAGATCTCGCTCTGGCCGTCGGAGATCTGCACGGCAATGACGCCGTCGCCCTCGTCGATGCCCATGGCAATGATGCCGCCGGCGCGAGGATTGGCGTAGGCCGAGAGCTCGGTCTTCTTGATGGTGCCCTGACGCGTGCCCATCACCACGTGATGACCATCGTCGAACTCACGCACCGCCACCATCGACGCGATCTTCTCGCCGTCGGTCATCTGCACCAGGTTCGCAATCGACTTGCCGCGTGCGTCGGCACCCACATCCGGGATCTCGTGCACCTTCAGCCAGTAGGCGCGGCCGCGGTCCGTGAAGATCATCATGTAGGAGTGCGTGGACGCAACGAAGAGGTGGTTCACCACGTCTTCCTCGCGCGTGCGCATGCCGATGCGGCCCTTGCCGCCGCGGCGCTGGCTGCGGTAGGTCGAGATGGGCGTGCGCTTGATGTAGCCGGTGTCGGTCACCGTGATCGCGACGTCTTCGTCGGCGATCAGGTCTTCGATGCTGAACTCGCTCTCGTCCTCGATGATCTGCGTGCGCCGTGGGTCGCTGAACTTCTCCTGCGCCTCGCGCAGCTCGTCCACGATGATCTGGACGAGCAGTCGCTGGCTGCCGAGAATCGTGCGCAGGCGCTCGATGACGCGGATGAGTTCGGCCAGTTCGTCGAGGATCTTCTGACGTTCCAGGCCGGTAAGGCGCTGGAGCTGCATGTCGAGGATCGCCTGGGACTGGATGTCGGACAGGCCAAACGTGGCCATCAGACCGACCTTGGCTTCGGGGGTCGACTTCGACGCGCGGATCAGCGTGATGACCGCGTCGATGTTGTCGAGCGCTATTCGCAGGCCCTCGAGGATGTGCGCGCGTGCCTCGGCCTTGCGCAGCTCGAACTCGATGCGTCGGCGCACGACTTCGCGCCGGAAATCGATGAAGTGCTGCAGCACTTCGAGCAGTGACAGCACGCGCGGCCGTCCGGCGTCGATCGCCAGGGTGATGATGCCGACCGTCTGCTGGAGCTGGGTGTGCTTGTAGAGATTATTGAGCACCACCTCGCCGACTTCGCCGCGTTTCAGTTCGATGACGATGCGCATCCCGTCGCGATCCGACTCGTCGCGCAGGTCTGAGATGCCCTCGATGGTCTTCTCGCGCACCAGGTCGGCAATGCGTTCGAGCAGCGTCTTCTTGTTGACCTGGTAGGGAATCTCCGTCACGACGATCTGAAGGCGATCGCCCTTCTTCATCGGCTCGATGTCGGCCTTCGCGCGCACCTGAATGCCGCCGCGTCCGCGCAGGTAGGCCTCGTGGATACCGCGACGGCCCACGATCATGCCGCCGGTGGGGAAGTCGGGACCAGGAATGAGGCGAATCAGCTCTTTGAGCTTCTGCTCCGTCGTAAGCGCGGGCACATCGGTCGGCGCAAGCAGCGTGTTCTCGATCAGCCACACGGTGCCGTCGATCACCTCCCGCATGTTGTGCGGGGGGATGTTCGTGGCCATGCCCACGGCGATGCCGGTGGAGCCGTTGACGAGCAGGTTCGGGTACACCGTCGGAAAGACGGTGGGCTCGGTCGTGGTCTCGTCGAAATTCGGGACGTGGTCGACCGTGTCTTTATCGAGGTCGTTCATCATCGCTTCGGCAAGCGCTTCGAGCCGCGCTTCCGTGTAGCGATAGGCCGCGGGCGGATCGCCGTCGACGGAGCCGAAGTTGCCCTGGCCATCGACCAGGGTCTTGCGCATGTTGAAGTCCTGCGCGAGCCGCACGAGCGTGTCGTAGGCCGGCGCGTCTCCGTGCGGGTGGTAATTGCCGATCACCTCGCCGACGATCTTTGCGCACTTGCGATAGGTGCGGTTGCTCGCCAGGCCCATCTGCCGCATCGCGTAGAGCACACGACGGTGTGCAGGCTTCAGTCCATCTCGCACGTCGGGAAGCGCTCGCCCGATGATCACGCTCATGGCGTAATCCAGGTACGAGCGTTTCATCTCGTCTTCGATGTTGACGGGGATGCGCGTTTCGTTGCTCATGCGGTTCGTGTTCTCGCCAGCCGGCGCAGCCGGCCCGAGCCCCGGGACCCGAGACCCGAGCCCCGCCTAAATGTCCAGGTTCCTGACGTCGAGAGCGTTGTCTTCAATGAACTTGCGCCGCGGCTCCACCTGGTCGCCCATCAGCGTGGTGACCATCTGGTCGGCCTCGGTATGGTCCTCGGCCCGCACCTGCAGCAGCGTGCGGGCATCGGGGTTCATGGTCGTGACCCACAGCGTCTCGGGGTTCATCTCGCCGAGGCCCTTGTAGCGGTTGACGGCGAGGCCTTTTCGTCCGAGCGCGAGGAAGTGGTCGACGAAGGCATCAAGCGACGTGATCGTGACCGGCGCGTCCTTCGAGGGCTTGACTGGCAACGGCGCGGCCATGGCGTGTTCCGCCAGGTCGGCGGCCGTCTCGACCGCTGCGGCGACGTCGTCCAGGTCGGGCGCCTCTTCGGGCTCCGGCTCACCGGCCTTGTGTGCCGCCAGCCGAACTTCCACGCCACCCTGACGGAGTCCGCGAGCGAGGGCGCCGATCTCGGCGTAGCTCGACTCGAGGGCACGATACTCGGCCGACGCCACGAGCGCGCCACCGACCGTGTCGGTCCGTGAATAGCCAAAGCTCCGGTCGTCGACCGACAACGCCCAGGCGCTGTGTTCTTCGTCGCGCACACACGCCACCGTGCGCGCGGCCGTGCTGAGCGAGGCGGCAATGGCCGTCAACTCGCCCTCACGCTCGAAGAACGCCCGGTCGTGCGCGCCGTGATCGAGCAGGCGCTCGACGACGTCGGCGGCATGGCCGCGACGCTGCACGACGCGCAACACGCGCTGATAGCCGGCCACCGTATGCAGCACGCGTTCGAGCGCGGGGCCGGTCAGCTCCGAGCCGTCAGGCAGCCGCACGACCCTGGACTCGACCGAACGGTGCACGAGGAAATTCTCGAGTCCGCGTTCGTCCTTGATGAACGTCTCTGACCGGCCACGCTTGGCCCGGAAGAGCGGCGGCTGCGCGATGTAGATGTGGCCACGCTCGATGAGCATCGGCATCTGCCGGTAGAAGAACGTCAAGAGCAGCGTGCGGATGTGCGAGCCATCGACATCGGCGTCGGTCATGATGATGACGCGGTGATACCGCAGCTTCTCGATGTCGAAGTCTTCGATGCCGATGCCGCAGCCGAGCGCGGCAATCATCGTCTTGATCTCGTCGGAGGCGAGCATGCGATCGAGGCGTGCGCGCTCAACGTTCAGGATCTTGCCTTTGATCGGCAGGATGGCCTGGAAGCGCCGGTCGCGACCCTGCTTGGCCGAACCGCCGGCCGACTCGCCTTCCACAATGTAGATCTCGCTTAGGGCGGGATCGCGTTCCTGACAGTCCGACAGCTTGCCGGGCAGCGAGCTGCCGTCGAGCGCGCCTTTCCGACGCACGAGGTCGCGGGCCTTCCGGGCGGCTTCGCGGGCGCGGGCCGCGTCGACCACCTTCTGAACGACCTTCTTTGCAACGACGGGGTTTTCTTCGAGGAACTGGCCGAGCTTGTCGTTGACGATGGTCTCGACGATGCCCTTCACTTCGGTGTTGCCGAGCTTCGTCTTGGTCTGGCCTTCGAACTGCGGGTTGGGAAGCTTCACCGAGATCACGGCCACCATGCCCTCGCGCATGTCGTCGCCGCTGATGGTCGTGTCTTTCATGTCCTTGGCGAGGTTGTTCCGCGTCGCGTAAGCATTCACCGTGCGCGTGAGCGCCGATCGGAACCCCGAGAGATGCGTGCCGCCTTCGTGCGTGTTGATGTTGTTGGCGAACGAGAATTCCTGGGGGTTGTAGCCGTCGTTCCACTGCATCGACACTTCCGCGTCGATGCCGTCCTTTACGCCGTGCATGTAGATCGGTTTGTCGTGCACCACTCCTTTGTTCTTGTTGAGGTGCTCGACAAAGGAGTTGATGCCACCGTCGTAGTTGAATCTGTGGGCCTTGCCGTCGCGCTCGTCATCCAGGGTGATGACGATGCCGGCATTCAGGAAGGCGAGTTCGCGCAGGCGCTGGGCCAGCACATCGAAGCTGTAGTCGGTGGTTTCGAAGATCTGATCGTCGGGTTTGAACGTGACCTTCGTGCCGCGCCGCTCGGTAACGCCCATCGTCTGCAATGGCGCCTGGGGCGCGCCACGCACGTAGGTTTGCTGGTAGACGGTGCCGTTGCGCCAGATCTCGAGGTCGAGGCGTTGAGCCAGGGCGTTGACCACAGAGACGCCGACACCGTGCAGCCCGCCTGACACCTTGTAGCTGTCGTTGTCGAACTTGCCGCCGGCGTGCAGCACCGTGAGTACGACCTCGGCCGCAGAACGTCCGCTTTCGTGCATGTCAGTGGGAATGCCGCGACCGTTGTCGACCACCGTGATCGAGCCGTCGAGATGAATCGAGACGTTGATCTCGGTGCAGTAGCCGGCCAGCGCTTCGTCAATGGAGTTGTCGACGATTTCGTAGACGAGGTGGTGCAGACCAGAAGGGCCCGTTGATCCGATGTACATGGCCGGACGCTTGCGGACCGCTTCGAGTCCCTCGAGAACCTTGATCTTGTCGGCGCCGTAGTCTTGTGAGGATTCGCCGGCGTGTCCTGGCGGGACGTGTCCATTGGACGGCTGGAACGGGTCCGCGGGCACTGGTGGTGTTTCGGACTGGGACATCTACCCTTCGTTTCGTCTGGTGAACCTGAAGCCGTGGAGAGGTCGCTTGTCAGACCCGCATCGGCATGATCACGTAGGTGTAGCTGTAACCGTCAGCGCCCACCGGAGTGAGCACGGCTTGACTCACATCGTCCTTGACGTCGAGAGCAACCGTGTCGACATCGACGACGTTCAGGAAGTCGAGCACATACTGCGCGTTGAAACAGATCGTCATGCTGCCGCCCGTGTAGTCGACCGCCAGGGGCTCGCGCGCTTCACCAAATTCCGGGCTGCTGGTGGTCACGTCGACCTTGCCTTTTTCGATCACGAACTTCAGCGCGCGCGAACGCTCGTTGGACATGATCGCGACGCGCTTGACGGCACTCGCGAGACGATCACGCTCGAATTCGATGTGCTTGTCGTTCCCCTTGGGAATGACCTTCTCGTAGGCGGGAAACTGGCCGTCGATCATGCGCGACACCAGCAGCCGGGGACCGATGCGGAAGAACATATGGTTCTCGCCGCGCTCGTAATCCACGTCACCGTCACTGTCGACCAGCAGACGCCCCAATTCGGCCAGCGTCTTGCGCGGAAGGATGGCCTTGATGTCGTCACCCTTACCAGCGCGCGTCGAAGTCGCGAGCGCCAAACGGTGGCCATCGGTGGCCACCATCGTCATGCTGTCGGCCTTCACAACGAACAACGCGCCGTTCAGATAGTAGCGGGTGTCTTCACCAGTAATAGCAAATTGGGTCTTCGCAATGAGTTGCCGCAGCGCCGCGGATGCGATGGGCGTGGCGCTGGCAAGGTCGGAGGTCGGCGGCGTGGGAAAGTCGCCCACTGGCATCGTCGGCATCTTTGATTCGAAGCTGTCGGCCGACACGGTGACGTGATTGCCGTCTTTCGATGAGGCCAGCTTCACATCGCCGTCTGGCAACGACCGAACGATCTCATACAGCTTCTTTGCTGGCAACGTGACGGCGCCGGGTTTCTCGACGGCCGCTTCGCAACTGCTTGTCAGCGTCACTTCGATGTCGGTGGCAAGCAGGCGAATCGAGTTGCCATCGGTTTCAATCAACACGTTTGCCAGGATGGGAATCGTGTTCTTGCGCTCGACGATCTGCTGGAAGAACTGCAGCTCACGCACCAGGTCGGATTTCCGGGCGACGAGTTCCATTGGTTCCGATGACCTCGAGTGACGGCGATGCCGCGGGATCTCTCTTAAAAGCTAGAGAGGTAAGGAGAAGCTATAAAAGTATACAAGAAGGAGTGAGGAAAACCAAATAAACGAGGCCCTTAAGGCCTTTAGTTTCAACCGTTTAGATTGTTGATTTTTCTGTGGATCGAAGGCGGTGGGCAGCGGCGGTTATAGGGACCGTTCTGGGTGCCCACGGCCGTGCACAGGGGGGATAAAAAGGGAGTGTGGAAAACCCGGCACAGCCAACCAGTGGAGTGGTTGTTTGCTCAACGAAAGGCTTCAAGAAAGCTCGTGATCAGGTTGTTGAAATCTCCGTCGTTCTTCCGCATGTGCTCTACCTTCTTGATTGAATGGATCACGGTCGAGTGATGTTTGCCGCCGAAGTGTTTACCTATTTCGGGCAGGGAGGCGTGCGTCAGCATTTTGCAGACATACATCGCAACCTGGCGGGGCATCGACACCGACTTGGCGTTATTTCGTGACTTGAGATCGACGACTTTCAACTGGTAGTAGTCGGCAACGTGCTTCTGAATCTGTTCGAGCGTCACGGCCCGATCGTCGTGATCGATCACATTGCGCAGCACTTCTTGCGCGAGTTCGAGGGAGATGGTCCGGTTGGTGAGCGACGCATAGGCCAGCAAACGGATGAGCGAACCTTCGAGTTCGCGAATGTTCGACTTGATGCGTGACGCGATGTACATCGCGACGTTGTCAGGCAAGGGAATAGCCTCGGTATCGGCCTTCTTTCGTAGAATAGCCACCTTTGTCTCGAGGTTCGGCGGTTGTACATCCGCGATGAGACCCCACTCGAAACGCGAGCGCAGGCGCTCTTCGAGTCGGGGAATTTCATGAGGCGGTCGATCGCTACTGAGCACAATCTGTTTTTGGGCGTCGTAGAGCGCGTTGAACGTGTGGAAGAACTCGTTCTGCGTGCCTTCCTTGCCTGCGACAAACTGAATGTCGTCAACGAGCAGCACGTCGACGGAGCGATAGCGTTCGCGGAACTCGAGGATGCGGTCGTAGCGCACGGCGTTGATCATCTCGTTCATGAAGCGCTCTGACGAGATGTAGGTCAGACTCAACCCGGCGCCGTGGTGGACGACATATTGGCCAATGGCGTGCATCAGGTGCGTCTTGCCAAGGCCCACGCCGCCGTAGATGAAGAGTGGGTTGTATGACAACGAAGGCGCTTCGGCCACGGCCCGGCACGCCGCATGTGCGAACTGGTTAGAGGGTCCAACAATGAAGGTGTCGAAGGTGTAGCGGGGGTTCAGTCCCTGAGCTACGCCTGCGGGCGCATCCGAAACCGTCACCCCAACCCCGGGTTCAACCACCGCCACGGCCACAGCGGCCGGATCGGCATCGCCAGCCTGGAAGGCAAGAGAGGTCCCGGCGCGGCCAGCTTCAAGGAGTGCTTCCTCCAGCACCACGGCGTAGTGCTTGGTCAGCCAGTCCTTGAAGAGTGGGTTCGGCACCCGGATCGTGAGGGTATGGCCATCGTCGGCCACGAAAAGAGTGGGTTTGAACCAGGTAAAAAAGCTGTGACGATTGACCTTGGCTTCAACCTTGGCGAGCACGAGGTCCCAGACATTTGCAGACATATGGGACAGTTAGGAAGGCGTCAAAGCCGAATACAGGCCTTTTTACTAGGGAATCAGCGAGAGGTTGAGAAGGAAGGTTCGCGGCTGCTTTTCCACAGGGTTTTCCACACCTGTGGAAAACATCGAAGGATTTAAACGACGCTTGCCCGTAACCGGGGTCGACGACGAGCAAACTGTAACATAGAGGATTGGCCCCTCTCACGGCCCAGAACAACAAAATTTCTCAGAAAATCCGCTATTTTCAAGCGCGACCACAACCTGTGGTGCGTTGACAGCCTTGTCAACGAGCGGCTACACTTCGTGGTTTCGGGGCAGACATTAAAGATGGCCAAAGGGAAGCGTACGTTTCAACCGAATGTCCGGCGTCGCGCCAAGACCCATGGGTTCCTGGTTCGCATGGCGACCAAGAACGGTCGCCTGGTGCTGAAGCGCCGGCGCGCCAAGGGGCGCAAGCGCCTTACCGTATCCGACGAAGCCTAGTACTGAGGGCTCACCGTATGCCCTGCCGGTTTCCCCCAGCGTCCCGCTTGCGGCGGCGTGGTGAATTTACAGGGGTCTTCGACCAGGGCACCAAGAAGCACGGCCGGCTGATGTCGGTGTTCGTGCTGGCAAGATCCCAGGGGAACCCGCGCATCGGCATTGCGGCAAGTAAGAAGCTTGGCGGAGCTGTCGATCGCAATCTGGCGAAACGACGGATGCGCGAGGTCTTCCGGCTGGCCGCCTCGCCCGTGGGGGTCGACATCGTGGTCATTCCCCGTCGTGAATTACTGGCCGCGCCTTTCGAGAGTGTGCAGCGAGAGTTTGCGTCGTTGGTTGACGTCGCAGTGCGCCATGGCAAACGCTCTCAGCCCTCCGTGGTTCTCCCGCGTGCTGCTGGTCGCGATCAGCGGCTATAAGTACCTCGTATCCCCTTGGTTCTCAGGAACATGTCGATACGTGCCCGGCTGTGCCGACTATATGGCGGAGGCCATTACTCGCCACGGCGCCCTCAAGGGCACCTGGTACGGATTGAAGCGTCTGTCCCGTTGCCATCCCTTGGGCGGCTCCGGACACGATCCCGTACCCCTTAAGTGACTGCTCAGTGACCGCGAACCATGGAACGTAGAGTTCTTCTCGCCATCAGCTTGTCGTTCGTTGTGCTGTTCCTTTATCAGAGGTTGGTCCCACCGCCTCCGGAACAGACCGCCTCCGCTCCCGCCGCACCGGCGCCTGGCGTTCCCGGTATCCCCGTGGCCGCCGGGCCGCCGGCGTCGTCCGCCGTTGTGGCCGCACCGCCGTTGCCTGCCGTAGAGGCACGGCGCTCCGACACCGAGGAGCGTGAGTTCGTCGTTGAGACGCAGCAGGTGCGGGCCGTCTTCACGAATCGCGGCGGTCGTTTGAAGCGCTGGGCGCTCAAGGAGTATCCCGATCGGTCAGGCCAATTCGTTGACCTGGTGCCGTCTGAGACCGGAACACAGCCGCTGCCGTTCTCGCTCGCCACGCCCGACGCCGCCCAGACGGCGCGGCTGAACGGCGAGCTCTACGCAGTCGACAATCAGGCGCCCCCGCGCATCGATGCCACCTCGTCTCCCGCGGCACTGACCTTCGTGTATGAGGGTGCCGATGGGCTCGTGGCGAGGAAGCGCTTCACCTTGCAGCCCACGGGGTACGTCGTGGAGTTCAACGCCGACGTGAAGCAGGGCGCAACCGTGCTCAATCCGACGATGCTGTGGGGGCCTGGTCTGGGCGACGAGATTGCTCGCAGCGCCGGGTCTGGCGGCATGTTCTCTGGCGGCTACGTCTATCCCGCCGCGGGCTTCGTGCACCGCGACGGCAGCGTCACCAGGTTCGCCAGCACTGCGGCGTCGACGGCGGGTCCGCAGCAGGGCGTGTTCCGTTACGCCGGCGTGACCGATCACTACTTCGTGTCCGCGGTGCTCGAGCCCTCCGGCTCGCAGCGAGTCGACTTCGCCTACCAGCCGCAGGCCGACCCCGGGCAACCCGAACTGGTTCGCCAGCTCGTGTCGTACGCAGTGACGTTCGACAAGGCGCCTGGTGGCGTGCGGGTGTTTGTGGGGCCGAAGCAGTTCGAGGCGTTAAAGGCCATCAACCCCGAGTTCACCAAGGTGATCGACTTCGGCATGTTCGCCGTGCTGGCCGTGCCCCTGCTTGGTGCGCTCCAGTGGGTGCACGGATTTGTCGGCAACTACGGCTTCTCCATCATCATCCTCACCATTCTCATCAACCTCGTGATGTGGCCACTGCGCCACAAGAGCGTGGTGTCGATGCGGAAGATGCAGGAGTTGCAGCCGCAATTGAAGACCATCCAGGACCGCTACTCGCACCTGAAGATGACGGATCCAGCCCGCGCCAAGATGAACGAAGAAGTCATGGCGCTCTACAAATCCAAGGGCGCCAACCCGGCCAGCGGCTGTGTGCCGATGTTGTTGACGATGCCGGTGTTGTTTGCGTTCTATTCGTTGCTGTCGCAGGCAATCGAGATCAGGGGCGCACCGTTCGCGTTGTGGATCACCGATCTTTCGCTGCGCGATCCGTGGTACATCACACCGGTGCTGATGGGTGGCACGATGTTCTGGCAGCAGCGCCTGCAGCCGGGCACCGGTGATCCCGTGCAGCAGAAGGTGCTCATGTTCATGCCGGTGATGTTCACCGCGATGTTCATGACGGCGCCGAGTGGCCTGGTGATCTACTGGTTTGTGAGCAATTTGTGGGCGATCGGTCAGCAGTACTTCACGAACTGGCTGATTGGTCCCGCCCAGCTGGCAGGAGTAAAGCGATGAGCACGACCGCCCCGATTGTCAATTTCGTTCAGCAGGTCGTCGATGCGATGGGATTGCATCTGACGGCGTCGGTTGAAGACGAGACCGACGGCATCCGCATCAACCTGAGCGGGGATGACGGCACCGTGCTGACCCGCCGCCAGGGCGAGGCACTACAGGCGCTGCAGCAGATTGTCGGGTCGGCGTTCCGTCCCGAGCGCACAGACGAGCGCCGGCTCGTGGTGGACTGCAACGGCTACCGCCGCGACAAAGACACCGAGCTGCTGCAGATGGCGATCTTTCTCGCCGGAAAAGCGAAAGACACGGGCCTGGCGCAGGAGATGGGTCCGCTGAATCCCTATGAGCGGCGCATCGTGCACATGGCGGTAGAGGGCGTGCCGTCGGTCTCGACCGAGAGCATCGGCGACACCTTCGAGAAGGTCGTCATCATTTCGGCCGCCAAGTAGACCCGCGGAACACGACGTTCCGCAGAAGCGTCGAGGCCCGGGGTGTATCCCACCGACGACACGATCGTGGCCGTGGCCACGCCGTCCGGACATAGTGGCGTCGGCGTCGTCCGGCTGAGCGGGCCTGCCGCTAGCGCCATCGGCCTTGCCATGGCCCGCCGGTTGCTCCCGTGGTCTGCGCGCCTCGTCACCCGTGCCCGCCTCGACGGCGATGGCCTGACGGCCGACGCGCTCGTCACGTATTTTCCGACGCCGAGGTCATACACCGGCGAAGACGTGCTCGAGCTTTCTGCTCACGGCAGCCCCGTGGTGCTCGCATCGCTCGTGCGACAAGCGGTGTTGCTCGGCGCCCGGCTGGCACGTGCGGGCGAATTTACGCTACGCGCGTTCATGAACGGCAAACTCGATCTGGTGCAAGCGGAGGCGGCCCGCGATCTGGTGGAGGCCGTGTCACCAGCCCAGGCCAGGGCGGCCTTCGATCAGCTCGACGGAACACTGTCGGCGGCCCTTCATGCGGTCGCGGCAGACATGCGCGAGTTGCAGCTGCAGCTCGAGGCGTCGATGGACTTTCCCGACGAGGGCTATCACTTCGTTGAGCGTGACGAGGTGGGCCGCGTGCTCGAGACGCTGCGGTCGCGCCTCGAACGGTTGGTGGATGGCAGCGCGCGGGGCCAGCTCGTGCGCGACGGCGCGCGGATCGTCATTGCCGGCACGCCGAACGCAGGGAAGTCGAGCCTGTTCAACGCGCTGGTTGGCGCCGATCGCGCTATTGTCTCGTCGACTCCAGGGACGACTCGCGACCTGGTCACGGCGCGCGTGGTGCTGGGCGACTTCGCGGTCGAGCTCGTCGACACCGCTGGTCTGCGCGAGAGCACGGATCTGGTGGAGCAGGAAGGCGTTCGCCGCGCGAGTGCGGCGGTGGGGCATGCCGACGTGGTGATTGTCGCGGTCGATGGCTCCCGCCCGCTGTCGGATGACGACCTTGCCCTGGTCGCTCGCGTGGAAGGACCGGCGCGGGTGCTGGTGGCGACCAAGACTGACCTGCCGGCGGCCTGGCGGCTCGAGGATTTAGGGTTAGAGGTCACGGCGGTGTCGTCGCGCACGGGCCTGGGTCTTGCGGACGTGACCCGCCGCGTGTCGTTGCAGCTCGGTGGCGATCGTCAGCCGGCCGATCACGTGCTCATTACCAACGAGCGTCACCGGACGCTGCTCGGCGCGTCGTTGTCGCACATCGCGCATGCGTGCGAGGGATTCTCTGTGAGCGATGGCGCGTTGCCAGAAGAATTCGTTGCTGCGGACCTGCAACTGGCGCTCGAATCGCTTGATGAAGTGACCGGACGGCGCACGCCCGACGACATACTGCACGAGATCTTCGCGCGATTCTGCATCGGCAAGTAGTCGATGAACACACGAAGCAATTTAATTATATGATATCAATAACTAAAACAGATGTCATTGTGATCGGCGGCGGCCATGCAGGCTGCGAAGCGGCGTGGGCTGCGGCAAAGCAGGGGTGTTCGGTCACGCTGTGTACGCTGTCGGCCGACACCATCGCGTCGATGCCGTGTAATCCCGCCGTGGGCGGAACTGCCAAAGGCCAGCTCGTGCGGGAAATCGACGCACTCGGTGGCCTGATGGGCGAGGCGATTGATGCCACGGGCATCCAGTTCAAAGTCCTGAACAAGAGCCGGGGTCCGGCGGTGTGGGCGCCGCGAGCGCAGGCAGACAAGAAGAAGTACGCCGCATGGGTGCGCGCCCGGCTTGAAGCAACACCAGGGATATCCGTGCGAGAAGCGCAAGTTGCTCGCCTGATCGTGTCGGTTGGGCAGGTGCACGGCGTGGAGTTCGTCGGGGGCGAAGAACTGCGAGCGTCGGCGGTCGTGGTCACCACCGGGACGTTCTTGAACGGCATCGTGCATGTGGGCGATGTCGCCAGACCGGCAGGCCGCGTCGGAGAACCTCCGTCAGTGCAGCTTGGAGAACAACTCCGGCAGCTTGGCTTTCGGGTCGGGCGCCTCAAGACTGGCACGCCTCCTCGGTTGTCCAAGGCGTCGATCGACTTCGAGCAGGGCGTCTCCGCCGGCGTGTTCCACGTGGAACACGGGGATGAACATCCCACTCCGCTCTCCTTTATGACGAACGGAGTTTCAAACTCAGTGGCGTGCTGGTTGCTCCACTCGACAGATCGCACGCATGCGACCGTCCGTGGCAACGTGGCGCGTTCCCCGCTTTATAACGGCACGATTCGCGGTATCGGACCCAGGTATTGCCCATCGTTTGAAGACAAGGTGATGCGCTTCCCAGACCGGGAGCGGCATCTGCTGCACCTCGAGCCCGAGGGGGCCGACGTCGACGAGATCTATGTCAACGGTCTATCGATGAGCTTGCCCGCTGACGTGCAGGCAGAAATCGTGGCGAACCTGCCTGGGCTCGGCGCCGCAACGATGCTTCGCCCAGGCTACGCCGTCGAGTACGACTTCGTGCAGCCAACGGAGCTTCGCGCGACGCTCGAAACGCGTCGCTTCCCTGGGCTCTTTCTGGCGGGTCAGATCAACGGGACGTCTGGCTATGAAGAGGCGGCAGGTCAGGGCCTGATTGCGGGCCTCAATGCCGGCCGGCTCGCCATGGGTCGTCAATTTGTGACTATCGCGCGCGACCAGGCGTATCTTGGCGTGATGGTCGACGACCTGGTTACCCAGGGGTGCCTTGAACCGTACCGTCTGTTCACGTCGCGGGCTGAGTTTCGGCTGCTGTTGAGGGCCGACAATGCGGACCTTCGACTTACCCCACTCGGCCGTTCCGCTGAACTGGTCGATGACGAGCGATGGGATGCCTTCGAGGCGAGGCGTGATCGTCTTGCCGAGAATACTCGCCGTCTTCAGTCGACCACCTTCGTGATGCCGTCCAAGAGCCGGGTGCCGTCAATCGACGCGCTGAAGTCGCAGTTCGTCACGCTTGAGTCACTGCAGGAAGCGGGCATCGCACTGGCGGAATCGGGACGGCCGGACGTGGATTTCACGACGCTTGAAACCGAAGTGAAGTACGCGGGTTATCTGCGCCGTCAGGACGCGTCCGTTCGTCGTCTGTCCGGCGCAGAGAATCAACGAATTCCTGAGGATTTTTGCTATCGAGGACTCCCTGGGTTCTCGACCGAGGTTGTCCAGCGGCTCGAGGAGGTGCGCCCCTCAACGCTGGGCCAGGTTCATCGGATTCCAGGACTGACGAGCGCCGCGGTCATGTTGCTGAGCGCGCACCTGGCGCACCGAGCTGATGTCAAAGCCGGTTAGGACCTGACTCGTGAGCGGCAGACGACTGCGCGATCGCATCCTTCGGCGGGCGAAGGTGGTTGGCCTGGACCTACCAGAGTCCGTCCTTGACGGTTTCGAGGCGTACTTCGCGGAATTGGCGCGCTGGAACCGCAAGATCAACCTCACCGCGTTGTCACTCGATGGCGATGGCTCGGACGAAGCAGTCGATCGACTACTGATCGAACCCGCCGTGGCCGTGCGATACATTCCGGCGTCGTCGCGATCGCTGTTAGACATCGGGTCTGGCGGCGGGTCGCCTGCCATTCCCATCAAGCTGTGCCGTCCAGACCTTTCCCTGACCCTCGTAGAGGTGAAGGTGCGAAAATCGGTGTTCTTGCGCCAGGTGTCGCGGTCCCTGGGTCTTGAACGCACACAGGTCGAGACGTCAAGGTTCGAGGAACTCCTGGTTCGTCCTGACTTGCACGAGTCACTGGATGTCGTTACCGTGCGGGCCGTAAAGATCGAACAGGCGACACTACTGGACATTCAGGCGTTCCTGAGGCCGTCAGGGTACTTGTTGAACTTCACCTCTGGCGAGGACGCGGTGCCGAGTCCGCCGCTTCCGCTGAAACGACGGGGCCTGCATATCTTGGTTCAAGCGAATCAGAGTCGACTGGTGGTGTTCCAGAAACAAGGAATTGGCGGACGTTCCACGTGAAACAATCCAGCACTCTTTGCTTCTTCTTGACGTCACTGCACGCCACCAGCTACGCTTGCACTCCGCACATATTCCTTGTTTTGGTCATATGACAAATACAGCGCGCGTCATCGCGGTCACCAATCAAAAGGGCGGTGTCGGCAAGACCACGACGGCCATCAATCTGGCTGCGGGGCTGGCCCTTGCGGGACACACAACCCTGCTCATCGACATCGACCCTCAAGGCAATGCCACGAGCGGACTCGGGATGAAGCAACACGCCGCCGCGGGCGTCAACGTGTATCACGCCCTCACCGACCACCCTCAGGGTAACGCCGCCGGTTACGTGATGGCATCGAACGTCGACAAGCTCTCGCTCATTCCCGCCACGCGCGATCTCACGGGTGCCGAGATCGAACTCATCTCGCTCCCCGACCGTGAGCGC
>JANNEJ010000595.1:0-1752 GCA_031378585.1 Acidobacteriota bacterium
CCATCATCAACACGCGCGAGGTGATGATGGGCACCGTGCGCCAGTCGACCTTGCGCACAAACGCGTTCTCGTCGGCGTAGACGTTGATGCCTTCGACGTCGGTGAAGGTGACCGAGTCGGGGCAGTACGACCACACCCCGCCGTAGAGCTCCGGATAGAAGATCTGATGCGCCAGTGAGATCCAGCCGCCGGTGGATCCGCCGTCGGTGATACGCGCCCAGGGCTCGGCAATCGCGCGGTAGCGCCGCTCGATCTCTGGCATCAACTCGCTGGTAATGGCATCGCCGTATGGCCCGACGTTGACCGAGTTCACGCCGTAGCTGTCGTCGAAGTACGGTGCCGGATGTTGCAGCGTGACGACGATCATCCGCGGGAAGTCGTCGCGCATCCAGGCCGTCTGGATCTCGGTGCCAGGCTGGAATCCAAGCGGCGGAGCCAGCGAGAAGTGCCCCTGGCGGTACAGGATCGGGTAGCGCACCGTGGACCGGTGGTAGTCACGCGGCAGCAGCACCGTGGCGCCGAGGTAGATCGGACGCCCCCAGAACTTCGTCAGGAGCGGGCTCTGGATCTTGAAGCGATGCACCCACTCCGTATCGGGCGGCACGTCGATGGGCGGGATCACCTGATCGGCCACCAGCTTCACGGTTTCGGTGGCCGGTCCGATCTGCACGCGGCGCGGCTGGCTGTAGAGGTTGCCCGGCGACACGTTCCAGTGCTGGCCTTCCCACTGGTCGTCGTGCATCCACACGGTGTGGCCGTCGGCGCGCGTGAACTCCGAATAGATGTTGACGAAGCCCTGCACCCAATAGTCGCCGGGCGGCAGGTCCTTCATCGACGCGACGGGCGTGCCATGGTCGGACGCGTCGAGCACCGCCGCTCGTCCGGGCGGCAGCAGGTCGACGTCGCGGCCGAAGAAGGGCGTGCCGGTGCGTCCGATCTGCAGCCGTGGCTCGCGGTCGTTCGCGCGCGCGACCATCACATAGACCCGTCCGGTCACGGGCTCGCCCCGGATGGCCGGCGGCACGGTGACCTCGACGCGCAGGCCACGGCCCGCGACCGGCGTCTCGCGCTGCTCGGCACCGACGGCGACGGTGAAGACGGCGGCCAGCGCCGCGGTGGTGATGAGTCGTGGCATGCGATCTCCTCTGTCCGAGCGAGCGGAATCACGTCGAGACGCACGCCGAACGTGGTCGTGGACCACCGCGACCTGGGTCGCAACGGCGCGCGCGTCGGAGACCTAGTCTACTGCTGCTGCTCGAACCCCGTCAGCACGTTCACGGGCGTGTTCCTGGATGATGGCGGGGTGTGGCGAGTTCCACACCATGGACCGCACAGTGGGTCATATTGGGCAGAGCGTCGGGCGCAATGAGATCCGCTACTGAGCGTCGGGCGACAGGTCGGCGCCGCGCCGCTCGGGGCGTCGGACCTCTAGGTTGGCATCTTCGAGCGACGCCGTGGTTCCGTCGGCATAGCAGACCGAGGCCCGTACCGTGGCCGCCTCGTCCGGTACTGGCGCGGGGAAGCGCAGGTCCACCCTGAAACCCGAGATCACCAGGCCCGGGCCCATCGCCCGCCAGACGTCGTGGCGGACTACCCGCTCCACCGACACCTGCGCCGCGCCCAAGCCCGCGACGTGCAGGCGCAGCGTCGTTTCGGCGCATCCGTGCGGCCGGGCGATCCAGCCATGGAGAAAGGCGCGGGCCCCGCGGTCGAACCAGTGAACCGAGTCCAGGTAGCCGCCGTTTCGTGGCT
>JANNEJ010000609.1:0-3002 GCA_031378585.1 Acidobacteriota bacterium
ACCGGATCCACTGTTCGAGCTCCGTGCGCGTATCGGTCTTGTCGTCGCGGTACTTCACAATGACCGGCGTGGCCAGCGACAGCCCCCACTCCCTGCCTGCGCCGACGGTGACCGACCTGGCGCCAGGCACCACCACGGCCCCTTCGGGAATCACGAGCGGCTGCCCGGGCTCCGGCTTGATGATGCGGCCATTCGGCAAGTCGTACACCGGCGTGGATCCGGTCAGCACGGTTCCGGCGGCAATCACGGCGCGCCGCTTCACGATCGCGCCTTCGTAGATGCCGGTGTTTCCGCCGACGAGCGCGTCGTCTTCGATCACGACCGGCATGGCGCCCACGGGTTCGATGACGCCGCCAATCTGCGCGCCAGCGCTCAGGTGCACGCGGGCACCGATTTGCGCGCACGAGCCCACGAGCGCGTGCGAGTCGACCAGCGTGCCCTCGCCCACATACGCGCCGATGTTGATGTACATCGGCGGCATGCAGATCACGCCCTTGGCCAGGTACGCGCCCTCGCGCACCGACGAGCCGCCCGGCACGATGCGGATCCCCGCCTGCGTGCCCGGGCGCTTCAGCGGCATCGTGTCCTTGTCGTAGAACGGCAGGCCGCCCGCCGACATGTCACTGATATCGCCGAAGCGGAAGCCGAGCAGAATCCCCTGCTTGACCCACGTGTTCACGCGCCAGCCAGTGGCCGACGCGGCGTCGGGTTCGGCCGACCGCACGTCGCCTGCGCCGAGCCGTTCCTGCAACTGACGGAACGCCTCGCGCGCCGCGTCCTTGTCTGCGCCAGCGCCGGCAGCGAAGAGTCCTTCGATCACGTCTTTCAAAGTCATGCGTCGTCTCTCCGCTAAGCCGCGGCGCTGCTTACGATGGGCAGCCCCAGCTCGCGCATGGCGGCCAGCACCTTCTCGCGCGAGGACGCCCGTGGCGGCACCATCGGCAGGCGGAAGTACTCACCACACAGGCCCATGGCAGCCATCGAGAACTTCACCGGGCCGGGGCTCGACTCGCAGAAGTTCACCTGCATCAGCCCGAGCAACCGCTGGTGGCTCGTGCGCGCGGCCGCGAAGTCGCCGCGCTCAGCGGCCTCGACCATGTCGGCCATCTCGCGCGGAATCTGATTCGAGCACACCGAGATGAGGCCGCGTCCGCCAATCGCCATGAGGGGCACGGTCACCGCGTCGTCACCAGAGAGCACGAGGAACTCGTCGGGCACGGCCCGCACGATGTCGGCCATCTGCGACATGTTGCCCGAGGCCTCCTTCACACCAATGACCGTGGGGATGGTGGCGAGCTTCGCCAAGGTGGCCGGGTCCACGTTGCAGCCGGTGCGGCCGGGCACGTTGTAGACGATGATCGGCAGCGGCGTGGCTTCCGCGATCGCCCGGTAGTGGGCGTATAACCCCTCGGGTGTCGGGCGGTTGTAGTACGGCGTCACCGACAGCAGACCCGTGGCGCCCGCCTTCAGCATTTCGGTCGCGGCCTGCGCGATCTCGCGCGTGTCGTAGCCGCCAGCCCCGGCCAGCACGGGGGTCTTCCCGCCCGCTTCATCGACCACGATCTCGACCACCCGGCGGCGCTCGTCGGCGCTCAGCGTGGGTACCTCGCCCGTGGTGCCGCATGGCACCAGGAAGTGCACGCCGAGATCGATCTGGCGGCGGGCCAGGCGCCGCACTGCGACCTCGTCAACGGCACCGGTGGACGTGAAGGGGGTGATGAGCGCGGTGCCGAGTCCCGTGAACGTCGTGCGCATGTCAGTCTCCCGTGCCTGTCGTGGCCTGCTCGGCCAGCAGGAAATCCCGCATCGTGAACCATCCGTGCCGGCCCACCAGCCAGCGCGCGGCCTCGAGCGCGCCGCGGGCGAACACGCTGCGGTCGCGTACCTGGTGGGTAAGGGTGACCGTCTCTGACGGGCCATCGAAGCCGATCGTGTGGGTGCCGGGAATGAACCCGGCGCGCGTGGCCGCCACGTCGATGCCGCGCGTGTACCCCGCATTCACCATGGCTCCCTGCAGCATCAGCGCCGTGCCCGACGGCGCGTCTTTCTTCGCGGCGTGGTGCAGTTCGTGAATCCACGCGCCAAACTCCGCGTGGGGGTCGAACCGGCGCGCCGCCTCTTCCGCCAGCAGCTGGAACAGGTTCATGCCGAGTGCGAAGTTCGCCGACGCCAGCACCGCCGTGCCCGCGCGCGCCACCTCGGCTCGCAGCGACACTTCGTGATCCTGCCAGCCCGTGGTGCCCACCACCACGTTGACGCCGCGGGCGACGAGCTTGGGCAGGTTCACGGGCACGGCGTACGGCAGCGTGAAGTCGATGGCCACGTCGATGCGGCCGTAGTCGCGCGTGAAGCCGTCTGGATCCTGCTCGGTCACGATACCGGCCAGCTCGAAGCCGTAGCTGGGCGCGAGCTGCTCAACCAGCTGCCCCATGCGACCGTGGCCTACGAGCAGCAGCCGGTTCACGCGCGGTCTCCCGCGCCGGCCGGCGCAAAGAAGTGGTCGTGCAAGCGTCCCAGCACGAGCGGCACGTCGGCTTCGCGAATCACGAACGTGATGTTACGCCGAGACGCCGCCTGCGAGAGCAGCTTCACGGGCACGTCGCCCACCGCCAGCAGCACCTGGCCCACAAGGGTCGGGTCCTGTTGCAGGCCTTCGCCCACGGCGCACACGATCGCCATGTCGTGCTCGAGCGAGACCTCGGCAAACTCCGACAGCGCGTCCACGATCTCGGGCAGGTGGCGGCGGTCATCAACCGTGACCGACACGCTCACTTCGGAGGTGGTCACGACGTCCACCGGCGTCTTGTAGCGCTCGAACGCCTCGAACAGCCGGCGCAGAAAGCCGTGCGCCATCAGCATCCGCGTGGACGTGATGTCGACGACCGTCACGTGCTTCTTGGACGCCAGCGCCGTCAGCGTGCCGTCGCTCGGGGGCCGCTCGGCGGTGATGAGCGTGCCGGGTGCCTCGGCGCGCTTCGAGTTCAGGATACGCACCGGGATGT
>JANNEJ010000638.1:0-3488 GCA_031378585.1 Acidobacteriota bacterium
ATGTCGGGCAAGGCCGCGCCCCGCGCGAGCAATTCGGTGGGCTTGGCCTCGAAGCCGGCCTTCTTGGCCGCGGCCGTGAAGTCGGTGGCGGTCGTGAGTTCGGCGGCGATGGCCGAGGCGCGCGTCTTCAGCAGTTCGGCCGCCTTGTCACGGGCCGCGTCGTCGCGCACGCGGTCGGTCACTTCGGTCAGCGGTGGCAGATACGAATCCTGCTTGCCTGCGGGCGTCGCAAACACCCAGCCGCGCGAGACGCGCATGGCGGGCGTTACCTCGGTGTCCTTCATCGAAAACGCGCGCGCCGCGATGTCGGGCGCCGCGCCCAGATCGCCAATTGGCTGGTCGCGCAGAAAGAGCGGTGATTCCACGACCGTGAGCCCGCGTTCCTTTGCCACCTTGTCGAGGTCGGCGGCGCTCTTGATCAATGCTTCCATGGCCTTGGCCTGTTCTTCAGCGACCTGCTGGGCCTTCTGCCATTTGAGCTGCTCAACCAGTTCAGGCTTCACCTCGGCGACTGGCCGGCTGGTTTCGGGCTGGCTTTCGACCACTCTGATGATGTGGAAGCCGAAGGTGGTCTTCACGAGGTCGCTCGTCTCGCCAGCCTTCATGGCGAAGGCCGCCTGCTCGAATTCCGGCACCATCTGGCCGCGTCCGAAGAAGTTCAGGTCGCCGCCATTGACCGCTGAGCCCTCGTCCTCGGAGTTGGCCTTGGCCAGCGCGGCGAAGTCGGCGCCTGGGGTCTTGGCCTGCGTGAGCAGCGCTTCGGCGCGCGTCTTCACGGCGGCTTCATCCTTGCCCTCGGTCTTGAGCAGGATGTGGCTGGCGCGCACGCGACCCTCGGTCGTGTACTGCGCCTTGTTCTGCGTGTAGAACGCCTCGACGTCGGCGTCTGGCACCTGTACCGTCTCGCGCACCTTGTCGACCTCGAGCAGCGCGTATTTGACTTTGCGCTTCTCGCCGATGCGGTAGCTTTCCTTGTTGGCCTCGAACCGCTGCGCCAGGTCGGCGTCGGTGACGGTGACCTTGTCCTTGAACGCATCCGCGGTGAGTGAGACGAGTTCGAGCTTCACCTTCTCGTTGCGCTGGCGAAATTCCTGCGCGACGTCGGCGTCGGTGACCGACATCCAGCCGGTGACCGAGGTCCGCAGCTTCTCAGCCAGAATGGCGCGCCGCAGCTGATCCTCGAACTCCCGGGTGGAGAGTGGAGGATTCTGGCTCGACAGCAGCTGGCGATAGCGGGTTTCGCCGATGAACGTGCCGTTCTCCATGAAGGCGGGCAGCGAGAGGATGCGCTGGCGCACCTCGATGTCGCTGACCGCGAGATTCTGGCGGCGCGCCTCAGCCACCATCGCCTGCTCGTCGACGAGCGCCTGAAGGATCTGCTGATCGATGCCGAGCTGGCGCAGCATCTGCTCGCTGATCTGGCCACCATACGCGTTGCGATACTGCTGCATCTGCGCGCTGTAGCGCCGCTGGAACTGCGCGACGGTCACGGTTTCGCCCTCGACATCGGCCAGCACCACGTCCGGCGAGGCTGCGGTAGAGGCGTTGTTCCGTGGGACGAAGAAGAACACGAAGGTGAGCACGACGAGCGCCAAGCTCCACTTGAGCCAGCTTCGGTGACGCCGCATCCGGTTGAGCATAGTCATGGGTAGGTTCCTTGAACCCCTCATCCTAACAAGGTGCGCGGGTATTCCCAAGTGGTAGACGGCGACGCTGTGAGAATCTCTGGCAAGCCCGACCGAGGCGTCGCGGTGGGGCGGACCCGTGGTATAGTCCAGGACTTACAGAATTGCCGGAACGGGCCCTAAAGACGCCCCAGACTCCCCCCAGTCTCGGCTGAAGCCAATGCCACCTTCAGCGACTGCCCGCCCCGACCTCGCCACTCGACTTCGTCATGCGCAGCGGTCGCTCAAAACGCGGCTGACCAGGCCAGATGTCCAACTTGCGCTCATGCGGTCGGCTCACGAGACCCTCGATCCCGAGGCGATCGGCGAACTTGTGGCGACGAGCGCGGCTCAGTGGCTCAATGCGCAGTCGCTGGCCGTCTATGCCGTTGATATGGACGGCCAGGTTGGGCTCATGGCGTCGCGCGGCATGACGGCGACCCTGGCGGCGCCGGCCGCGAGTGTGAGCCGGTGGGTGTTGTCGCATGGCCGCGAGTTCGCCTCCCACGATCTGCGGCACGACCTGCGGGTGCGTGGCACAGCCGGCGCCGTGTTCGCCGTGCCGCTCCGCTGCCGCGGACGGGTGGTGGCGGCGCTCGTCGTCGTCGATCGGACCATGTCGAAGACCGAGCCACGTCTCTCGGTCGGGGCGGCCGACGCGCTGGCCGATGTGCTCGAAGGGCCCGCGCTCGCGCTCGACAACGCCCTGGCGATCCGGCGCGCCGAGGCGCTCTCGGTCACCGACGATCTCACCCAGCTCTACAACTCGCGCTACCTGAATCAAGTGCTGCGGCGCGAGTCGAAGCGCGCATCGCGCAGCGGCCGTGCGCTCTCGCTGCTCTTCATCGACCTAGACGGGTTCAAGCGCGTCAACGACTCGTACGGGCATCTTGCCGGCTCGCGCGCGCTGGTTGAAGCGGCGGGCGTCATTCGGGGCTCGGCGCGTGAAACCGACGTCGTGGCGCGGTTTGGCGGCGACGAGTTCGCCATCGTGCTGCCGGAAACCGGATCGGAGGGCGCGCTCGGCGTCGCCGACCGCGTGCGGGATCGCGTGCGCGACTTCGTGTTCCTGGCCGGCGACGGTCTGGAAGTGCGTCTCACGGTGTCGGTGGGCGTTGCGACGCTGCCTGATTCCGCCAGTTCGGCCGAGGAGCTCGTGCGCGCGGCCGACGTCGCCATGTATCGCGTCAAGGAATCGGGGAAGGACGGCGTGGCCGTCGCCAACCCCTAGTCAGGAGCCGTCCGCGTGGGACTTGGGTCGCTGTTCTCTGCGTTTTCGACTGACCTCGCCATCGACCTCGGCACGGCCAATACCTGCGTCTACGCGAAGGGCAAAGGCATCGTCGTCAACGAGCCGTCGATTGTCGCCATCAACAAGCTGAACGGACGGGTCGAGGCTGTAGGGCGCGAGGCGAAGGAGATGCTCGGGCGCACCCCGGGCAACATCGTGGCGATCAAGCCGATGAAGGACGGCGTCATCGCCGACTTCGACGTGACCGAGAAGATGCTCACGTACTTCATCAAGAAGGCCCACAACGGCACTGTCTGGGTGCGGCCGCGCATCATCATCGGTGTGCCGTCGGAGATCACGCAGGTCGAGAAGCGGGCGGTGAAGGATAGTGCCTACCGCGCGAAGGCCAGCGAGGTGCACCTCATCGAGGAGGCCATGGCCGCGGCCATTGGCGCCGGACTGCCGATCGAGGAACCGTCGGGGAACAGGGTCGTCGACATCGGCGGCGGCACCACCGACATCGCCGTGATTTCGCTGGCCGGCATCGTCTTCAGCAAGGCCGTGCGCGTGTCGGGCAACGAGTTGGATGAGGC
>JANNEJ010000647.1:0-1814 GCA_031378585.1 Acidobacteriota bacterium
AAGACGTACCGGCGCTCGAGCGGATGACGCCGGGCGGGAAGCCGCATCCCATCGACCGCGTCATCCACGACGGCGACACGGTCACGCTTGGCGGCACCACACTCGTGGCGCACCTCACGCCAGGCCACTCACGCGGATGCACGACCTGGACGTTGAAGGTCACCGACGGCGGCCGGTCGCTCGACGTGGTGATCGTCGGCAGCCTGGGCGTGAACCCCGGCTTTCAGCTCGTGAACAACCCCGACGTGCCCGCGATTGCCGACGAGTTCCGGCGCGCCTTCAAGGTGTCGCGCGCGCTGGCGTGCGACGTGCCGCTCGCCTCGCATCCGGCGATGTACAGGATGGCCGAGAAGCACCAGCGACTCGCGGCTGGCGGCTCGAATCCGTTCATCGACCCGGCCGGGTACGTGCGCGAGCTGGACCTGACCGAAGCGATGTTCGAAGCCGTGCTGGCGGCGCAGACGAAGCTCGCCGGCAAGTAGTCCGCTGCGCCTCCTGCTGACGCGTCAGGCGATGTGTGCGCCGGCGATGTTCACGTACACGGCGTAGAGCGACTGGCTGGCAGTCATGAACAACCGGTTGCGCTTCGTGCCGCCAAAGCAGACGTTGGCGCAGGTTTCCGGCAGCCGGATCATGCCGAGCAGCTCGCCTGAGGGCGCAATCACCTGCACGCCGGGCCGCGCGCCGGCCCAGATGTTGCCGTCGACATCGCAGCGGATGCCGTCGGCCCCGCTCGGCGTGGTCGTGCCGGGCATCGTGAGCTTCGCAAACGACCGGCCATTACGCAGCATCTTGCCGTCCACGTCGAAGGCCTTGATCTCGCGCGGCGCACCCGTGTCGGCGACGTACAGCGTCTTGTAGTCGTGTGAGAAGCACAGTCCGTTCGGGGCGCCGAACTCGTCGCTGACCTTGTCTACTTGACCCGTGCGCCCATCCACACGGTAAACCGACATGGGCAGTTCCGGCTCCGCCTTGAACCCCTCGTAGTTGCCGCTGATGCCGTAGGGCGGATCGGTGAACCAGATGTCGCCGCCTGGATGCACGACCACGTCGTTGGGCGAGTTGAGCCGCTTGCCCTGGTAGCGTTCGGCCACGACCGTGACCGTGCCGCCCGGTTCGTACCGCACCACGCGGCGGCCGCCGTGCTCGCACGACAACTGCCGGCCTTGATAGTCGAAGGTGTTGCCGTTGCTGTTGCCGGCGGGATGCCGGAACGTCGTGACGCGGCCGTCGTCCTCGATCCACCGCAGCTGCACGTCGTTTGGAATGTCGCTCCACACCAGATACCGTCCCACGCCGTTCCAGGCCGGGCCCTCGGCCCAGAGCGTGCCCGTGTGTAGACGTTTGATTGGCGTGTTGCGGATGACGAGACGGTTGAAGCGCGGATCGATCGCGACGATGTCGGGATCCGGATAGGCCAGTGGATCGCCGTTCCAGGTGCGGGGCGTGGGCACCGGCGACACTTGTGCTGTCTGCGCCCAACTCGTCGTGGTGGCGGCGGCGCTGGCCGCGGCCGCGAGAAATGCGCGTCGGTTCATCACGCTATCGCTCCTTTCCACTGGCCGGCACATACGTGAACTCCAGCAGCGCCCCCGGCTCGGCGAGCATGTCGGTCCGCTGTCCACGCTCGTCCATGGTGGTGCCGAAGCTGTCGGTCACGACGAAGATGCGCCGGCCGTCGGCACCCACCGCCGTGTCGCGGTAGCGATTCGCGCGCTTGAAGTACTCGAGCGGCGATCCGCTCATGGCCCGGCCGTCGTCACTCAGCTTCACGCGGTACACGGTGCCGGTACGCATGCCAGTGACGAGCAGCG
>JANNEJ010000705.1:0-3129 GCA_031378585.1 Acidobacteriota bacterium
CGGTGAAGTGAGACCCGCGCGGAACACGAGTCCGCCGCTGTGACCGTCAGCGAATATCGAGGAAGGTGCCCGCGCGCAGTTGCGCGAAGGCCTGCTGCAGCTCTTCCTGCGAGTTCATCACGACGGGGCCGCGCCACGCGATCGGCTCGCGGATCGGCGTGCCGGAGGCCAGCAGGAACCGCATGCCCCGTTCGCCGGCCCGAAGGCGAATCTCGTCGCCGGCGTCGAACACGGTCAGCGAGTGGTTGGCCACATCGGTGCTCGGCGTAGCAGAGTCGTCGTCGAGCAAGGCGCCTTCGGTGACGACGTCGGTCACAACGGGACGCGGGGCAGAGGCATCGCGAAAGCGCCCGTCGCCGTCAAAGACATACGCAAAGACATTACGCGAGCGCATGACCGGGATCGTGCGCTCCACGTATGGCGGCACCCAGACGTCGAGATACTGCGGGTCGGCCGCCACGCCTTCGACCGGGCCCTTCCGGCCCCAGAACTCCCCGCAAATCACGCGCACGCGCGTGCCGTCATCATCGGTCACTTCGGTGACGTCCTGGGATGCCACTTCCTGGTAACGCGGCGCGGTCATCTTGTGCGCCGCCGGCAGGTTGGCCCACAGTTGGAACCCGTGCATGCGGCCGTGCGCATCGCCGTGTGGCATCTCCTGGTGGACGATGCCCCGGCCCGCCGTCATCCACTGCACGTCGCCCGGGCCAATCGCGCCGGCGTTTCCGAGGCTGTCGGCATGGTCCACGGTGCCCGCCAGCACATAGGTGATCGTCTCGATCCCTCGATGGGGATGCCACGGGAAGCCTTTCCGGTAGTCGTCGGGCGCGTCGCCGCGAAAGTCGTCGAAGAGCAGGAATGGGTCGGTGTCGTTGGTCTCGCCGAAACCGAAGCCGCGGCGCAGGTGCACGCCGGCGCCTTCAAGGGTCGGAACCGACATGACGTGACGTTTGACAGGGCGGATGGACACGTGTGGGCACTCCCGGGGGCGACGCAACACCGCGCCTGCCACTGGTGTCTTCGACGCCGCGGCGGCCGTCGCGGTTACGACCCCGCGGGTTTCGTGCCGTGTGGCAGAGGCCGGAACGATGCGCTCAGGCGTCGACGTCGGGCCCGGCTGGCAACCGCAGCGTCAACACGGCGCCCAGCACGAGGCCCCCGGCGAGAACCCACAGACCGGCGGCAAAGCTCCCCGTGGCGTCGCGGGCGTAGCCCACAAGGGTCGGTCCCACGAAGCCGCCGATGTTCCCGACGGCGTTCACCAGGGCAACTCCACCTGCGGCCGCCCGGCCGCGCAGAAACGCCGTAGGAAGCGCCCAGAACGGACCAAGGGCACCCCAGACACCCAGGGCAGCCACCGACAGCGCCGCGAGCGACAGTGCCACCGACGGCGGTACCGTCGCCGCGGCCACGAAGCCCGCGGCGCCGACGAGGGCGGGCACGGCCACGTGCCAACGGCGTTCCCCGGTCCGGTCCGACCGTACGCCCACGGCCACCATCCCCACCGCAGCGACCACGTACGGCACGGCCGAGATCAGGGCGACGGCGCTCGAGGGGTAGTGGCTGAGCTGTTGCAGGATCTGTGGCAACCAGAAGCTCACGCCGTAGAACGCGAGCACGATGCAGAAGTAGATGGCCGCCAGGGTCCAGAGCCGCCCGCTGGCAAACGCCGAGCGCAGGTCGTGATGGGCGCCGGTGCGCTCGCGCGCCTCGGTCGCGAGAGTGGTTGTGAGCCAGGCGCGCTCGGCGTCCGAGAGCCACGTCACCGTGTCGGGCCGGTCGTCGAGCCGGCGCAACACCACTGGCGCAAGCACGAGCGCCGGGATGCCCTCGACGACAAACAACCACTGCCAACCCTGCAGTCCCCAGAGGCCGTCGAGCAGCAGCAGGGCGCTCGAGATCGGGCCGCCGATCACCCCGGCGATAGCCGTACCGGTCATGAAGAGCGCCACCGCGCGCGCCCGGTCGCGTGCCGGGAACCACTGCGTGAGGTAGTAGATGATGCCTGGGAAGAAGCCGGCTTCGGCGGCGCCGAGAAGAAAGCGAAGCACGTAGAAGGTGAACGTGTCGTGCACAAACGCCATACCCACCGACACGAGCCCCCACGTCAGCATGATGCGGGCAATCCAGACGCGCGCGCCGAGGCGGGCCAGCATCAGATTGCTCGGCACCTCGAGCAGGGTGTAGGACACAAAGAAGATGCCCGAGCCGAGGCCATAGACGGCCGCGCTGAAGCCAAGATCGCGATTCATCTCGAGGGCGGCGAAGCCCACGTTCACGCGGTCAAGATACGCGACGACGTAGAGCAGGAAGAGGAACGGGATGAGCCGCCGCCGCAACGCGGCAACGGCGGTCGTCGAGGGGTCCTCTGCGCCGGCCATGGTGCGCCATGATGCCATACGGGGCACCGGCGGCTGGACGGCGGGTTGGCTGCCTTCCTGGTTCGGGGGTGACGTGCGCAATACCCGCAGACGCTGCTTCTCAAGTAGACCCTGACGGCTGCCGAAGTCGTGGTCCGGAGCAGCCGAAAGATGGCAGAGTCGCCGAAATGAGGACAAACAGAGATCTGTCGGCGCGACTACGCCGGCGAAATTCTGCGCAAGACCACTGAAATGCCATCAAAAACACGGGTGGTACGGTCCGTGCTAGCTGGGCTGTCTGTCATGCACATGCCATCTTCGCACTCGACGCCCTCGTCGGCGCTGTCTCTTGCTGCGGTGTCGGACCGCCGCTCACAACCGCGGCTGAGCGCCGAAATTCTTGGCCTCGACGAGGATGCCCGGCTCTCGCTGGGTGTCCATGTGCGGGTGCTCAACGTCTCCACTGGGGGAGCCCTGCTCGAACTTCAGGAATGGATTCGCCCGGGTACCCGCAGCGAGCTTCGACTGTCGAAGCCTGCGTTTGAACAGGACGCTGACCGGCTCGCCGCGCAGGGCAAGGTCGTGCGTTGTTGGGTACACCGCCTCGCGCCCCTGCGATACCGCGCCGCCCTGGTGTTTGCGACGTCCACGCCGCGACAGTCCGAGTTGGCCACTAGCGAGGACGACCTTACCCTGTTATTGGAACGACCGGCCTGAAGGGCCATGAGGGAGTCACCCGCACCGTGACGCTCCCCGAGTGTGACCGCAT
>JANNEJ010000723.1:0-3777 GCA_031378585.1 Acidobacteriota bacterium
CATCTGATGCTCGGCGAGGCCTTCAATGAGTGGGCTGGCGTCTTTTCCCCCGACATGCGTTGGGTTGCCTACGTATCGCTCGAGACTGGACCAGCGGCTCAGGTCTATGTCCGCCCGTTCCTAGTATCAGGACCGACCGGCCAGCCGTCATTCGGTGAGGGCAAGTGGCAGGTCTCGAAGGACTACGGCAATTGGCCGCAGTGGCGCATCGACCGAGAGATCGTCTTCAACACGGCTCCAACTGGGACGACGGTTTTTGCGGCGCCGGTGAACACAGCCGGTGTCGCCTTCGAAAGTGGCATCCCGCAGCGGCTGTCCTTTCCTCCGAGCACCGGCGTGAGTAATACTCCGCAGGCCACTCCCGACGGCCAGCGTTTCTTGATCGAAGTGCCACTCGATCAACGACCGGCGCGAAGGTCATCAGCGTGGTGCTCGACTGGCCAGCGTTGCTGAAGCAGTGAGAGCCACGGCAGGTGAAGCCCCACGGGTAGATCATCAGCCGCCGGCGCGGCCCTATGGTCCCGACATCACGGGCTTGACGTCGGAAAGCGCTCCCGAGAACTCACCGCGAAGAGCCCACCGCGCACGAGACCAGCGACCCAGGGTTTCGCCATGACGGCGCACCTTGTGCCGAATGCGAAGGGCTACGTCCTCAACCCGTTCTAGGCGAGTTGGCGGCCGCGCGTCCGGTGCGGCGCACCCACCACACGAAGAACGCCATGACCGCCAGGGCCAGTGCCGCCATGCTGCCAAACAGCGCGAGCGTCTGGAACAGAATGGACTCCGGCTCCAGATGCACTTCGATGGCGAGCGGCTCGCCCTTGGCCCGCGCGGCCAGCGGCTGTTCCCACGTGATGATGTTCCCGCGCTCCACCGTGCGGCTGGGCGCATTGTGGAAGGGCACGCGGCTCGGCAGGTGCAACCGCACCGCCACGAGCTCGTCGCCCGTCCATCCCACCTTGCCGGCGTCGCGTCCCGCGGCCGCCGTCACCTGCTGGCTGAACACGAGCACGCCGTCGCGCGGCGCCAGGGTATAGGCCGACCACGCAAAGGGCTTGACCGCGCTCAGCGTGCGGATGTCGTCGGCCTCCACGCGCAGGTGCACGTAGCGGCGTCCCTCGCGGCGCGACAGGCTCACCGACGCCACGCGCACGCCCGCCCCTTCGTAGAACGCCCGCACGTCGTTGCGGTCGAGTCTGGCGGCTGGATCCAGCGGCAAAGGCGCATCGCGCAGGGCCACGAGCGCCGGCACGGCCGCATTGACATACACCGTGGCCGACCCGTCGAGGCGCAGGTAGACGTCTTCCTCGTATTCGTACTTCCGCGAGATGACGTTGCTGCACGAGGCGCCAGACATCCCGGCCACGAGCACCAGCAGCCGGGCGACCCCGAGCCACACCATCCGCCAGCGCACCTTGCGGCGCCGCCTGCCCCCTCGAATCACCATCGTGCATCATAATACCGGCCTCGCCCCATGACAGACCCGCGGTCACTCTTCCTCATCGACGGCAGCAACCAGATGTATCGCGCCTACCACGCGATCCGCGGTCTGACCGGGCCTGACGGCCGCTCGACCAACGCCGTCTACGGCTTCATCACGATGCTCCGCAAGTTGCTGGCCGATCATCGGCCGGCGTATATCGCCGCGTCGTTCGACCTGAAGGCGGCCACGTTCCGCGATCAGCTGTCGGCCGACTACAAGGCGAACCGCGCACCGATGCCGTCTGACCTGGCCGAGCAGATTCCGTGGGTGCACGAGGCCTGCGAGGCCATGGGCGTGCCGATTCTGACGAGCGAGGGCTTCGAGGCCGACGACGTCATCGGCACACTGGCGCGCCAGGCCGCCGACGCGGGCTTCACCGTGGCCATCGTGACCGGCGACAAAGACTTCTTTCAGATGGTCGGCGGGGGCATTCGCGTCTACAACCCCAAGGACGACGGCGCGTGGTTCGACGCCGAGGGCGTGGCGACGAAGTTTGGCGTGGGGCCGTCGCAGGTGGTCGACGTGCTGGCGCTGATGGGCGATGCCTCCGACAACGTGAAGGGCGTGCCGGGCATCGGCGAGAAGGGCGCGCGCGAGCTGATCCTGACGCACGGCTCGCTTGACGCGTTGCTCGCGGCGGCCGACACCGTGAAGGCGAAGAAGCAGCGCGAGGCGCTGCTGGCGCACGCCGACGACGCCCGGCGCAGCCGGGAGCTCGTGACCATCCGCACCGACGTCCCCGTCACGTTCAATCCCGAGGCGCTGACGTTTCGCGGCGCCTCGCGCGACCGGTGCTACACGCTCTTCTCGGCCCTCGGGTTCCGCACGCTCGTGCCCGAGTACGCGCCCACCGCCGAGTCGGTCACGACAGACTACGCGGTCGTCGAGACGCTCGACGGCGTGCGCGTGCTGGCCGACGAGATCCGTACGCATGGGCGCGTGGCGCTGCACGCGCTGGCCGATGGCGACGCCGGCATGCGGGCCACGCTGGCGGGCCTGGTCTGTTCGGCAGGCCCACGCGTCGCTCGGTACCTGCCGTTTGGCGCGGCCACCCTCGTCAGCGATGGCGGGCTCGACCGCGACGACACGCTCGCGCTGTTGAAGCCGGTGCTCGAAGACGCGGCGGTCGCCAAGGTGGGCCACGACCTGAAGTTCGCCACCGTCATCCTGGCGCGTCACGGCATCACGCTGGCGGGTCTCGACCTCGACACGATGCTGGCGGCGTACCTGCTCGACGCGTCGCGCTCGAGTCAAGACCTGGAGCCGCTCGCGCTCGAACACCTCGGCTACCGCGCACGCCTCGCCGACGACGTGCGCGGCAAAGGCGCCAAGGCCATGGCCTTCTCGTCGCTCGCGCCCGGTCGCCTGCTCGACTACGCGGGCGAACGCGCGGATCTCGCGTGGCAGTTGGCGGAGCTGTTTGCGCCCGAGCTCGATACGGCGGGCGTGGCCGCGGTGTACCGCGACCTGGAGCTGCCGCTCGTGCCAATCCTGGCGGGCCTCGAGCGGTGTGGCGTGCGCGTCGACGCCCAGGCGCTGACCAGCCAGGCCGCCCACATGGAACGGGAGATGGGCACGCTCGCCGCCGACATCTACCTGCAGGCCGGCGAGACGTTCAACATCGGCTCGCCCAAGCAGCTCGGCGAGGTGCTCTTCGATCAGTTGCAGTTGCCGGTCTTGAAGCGCACGGGCACGCCGCGCACGCCGTCGACCGCGGTGGAAGTGCTCGAAGAGCTTGCCCTCACGCACGACCTGCCGCGCCTGATCCTCGACTGGCGCAGCCTGGCGAAGCTCAAGGGCACCTACATCGACGCGCTGCCCACGCTGATTCATCCGGTCACCGGCCGCGTGCACACAGTCTTCAACCAGGCGGTGGCCGCCACCGGGCGCCTGAGCAGCAGCGATCCGAATCTGCAGAACATCCCGATTCGCACGGCGCTTGGCCGCGAGATCCGGCGCGCATTCGTGGCCGAGCCAGGCCACGTGCTGATCTCGGCCGACTACTCGCAGATCGAACTGCGCGTGCTGGCGCACCTGTCGGGTGACGAGACGCTGATTGACGCCTTCAAGCGCGGTGACGACATCCACGACCAGACCGCCCTCAAGATGTTCGGACCCGAAAGCGGGCTCGACCGTCACGAGCTGCGGCGGCGCGCCAAGATCGTGAACTACGCGCTGCTCTACGGCAAGACGGCCTTCACGCTGGCCAAGGACATCGGCGTGTCGCAGGGGGCCGCGCAGCAGTTCATCGACGCCTACTTCGCCGGCTTCCCACGCGTGCGGGGATTCATCGA
>JANNEJ010000727.1:0-4596 GCA_031378585.1 Acidobacteriota bacterium
CGCGCATCCGGTGCAGCACCTGGACGATGAACGCCGAGTCGGACCGCGACGGCGGGGCCGCCCGCGCCCCTGCGCCCCCGGCGCTGGAGGTCACGTAGCGGTCGGCCGCGGCGCGCGCGGCGCGCGCGGTGAGCAGCTCGTCGGCCAGCCGTCGCAAGTTCTCGATGAGCGCCAGCATCAGCATGCTCGGCCAGGCCCACAGCTCGCCGATCGTGAGCGGCGCCAGACGCTGATAGCTGTTCAGGAACTGCGCCAGCCGCGGCCGCGTCAGCAGGCTGTCACTGTGACGCACCAGCTCCACCGCCATGGCGTAGACGCGCGCGTCACCCGCGTACTCGCGTGACGCCAGCGTCGGGAGCGTGCGCGAGTAGCCGCGGGGCAGATTGCGACCGACGTCGGCGACCTCGGAGATGACCAGGTGGAAGTTGTCGAGCAGCCACTCTGCGGCCGGTCCGACGAACTGGCCGGCCCGTACGTCGTCGGCCAGCGTGCGGTAGGCGAGCCGCAACACGCGGACGTTCGCCGCGAGCCGCGGCAACGTGTCACGGGGGCGGCGTCGGGGATTGGGGTCGAGGGTGAGGCTGGCAGCCAGGGACAGCGCGCGTTCGTCGAGCCCCTCGATGCTCAGCAGCGCGTCGCGCAGCGGTGTCGCGGCAGGTGGAGACGAACGACGGAACCACGCCGGGACCCACCTCACAGGTCGCTAACGCGAGGCCTTGGCAATGGGACGGCGTTCCAATTGGGCGAGGCGGGCCAGCGCCTGGATTCTGAGGTCGGCTGCGTCGCGCGCGATGGCGGCTTCTGCGGGGTGGCCCGGGCGGGGCGTGCGGCGATCGAGGGCGGCGATGACCTCGTGCAGACGGGCGACGGTCGAGTGGTTCATGAGCACTCCGAGAATGTGCTCTGGTGAGGCGCGGCAGCGTGACAAGCCCGCGCAGCTCAGGAAAGCGGGACAGAGCTTCATTATATGTCGCGCCCGGGGGCAAACGCGACTACAGCAGCTGCACGACGGCCAGGGCTGCGGCGGCGCCCGCCGTGGCGAGTGCCAGCTCGGCGCGATCGCGCACGAGCGCAATGCCGAGCAGCAGGAAGATCGCGCCGGCGGCAAGACACGCCCAGTACACCTCGTCGGCGCCCTCTTCCACGCCGCCACGCGCCATCTTCCGCACCGAATCCACGACCGTCACGGCGATGTCGAGGTCGCGCTCGCGGTCGAGTTCCATGTACCGTCCGCCGCCGGCGCCGGCAATCGTGGCGAGCGACTCGCGGTCGAGCCGCGAGTAGACCGGCGGCAGCGCCTTGTCCGGGGTCTCGGCGGGTGGTTCGGGAATGAAGCCGCCGTTGCTCGTGCCGACGCCGATGACGAACACGGGCACGCGCTCGAGCCTGGCCGTCGCGAGGGCGCGCTGCACCGAGCCACTCCACGCCTGGCCGTCAGAGAGCAGCAGGAACGCGCGGGCGTTGATGGACTTGCGTTTCGTGATGCGCTCGTCTTGAGCGAGTAGCTTCAAGCCCCACGAGATGCCCATCTCGATGTTCGTGTCCCACGACGCGTCGTCTTCGGCGCGGAAGGGCGGCTCCAGCAGATGGTCGATGAAGAAGAAGAACGTGTTTGGGTCCTTCGTGAGCCGCACCTGGGGCGTCGCGATGCGCGCAAACGAGGTCATCGCGATGCGATCGCCGTCCCACCGCATCGTCTCGGCCAGCGCGCGCAGGAAGCGCATCGACCGCTTCCACCGGTCGCCGGTCACGTCGGTGACCCGCATCGAGGTGGAGCCATCCTGCAGCACCACCAGGTCGATACCCGCGCGCCGCACGCGCGTCGTCACCACCTGCGGCCGCGCCAGCGCCAGAATCACCGACGTTGTGGCGCCAAGCAGACACAGCCAGAACAGCAGTCCCCCAAACGCCGAGAAGGTTTCGCGCACGGGCACCGCGCGATGCCGCAGATACCGGCGCACGTCCGCGCGCCGGCGTGCGACCTGCCACACCCACACGACCAGCAGCGCGGCCGGTGCCACGAGCAGCCACAGATAGTCGGGCTGCGCGAACTTCAGCGCATGCCAATCGACGGAGGGCAGCGTCATGTCAGCCGCGGCGCTTCCGCTGCTCGCCTTCGCTGGCGCCCTGCGGCAACTGCTTGCGCTCGTCGGGGCGCATCGGCACGACCACCTTGAACTGCTTCATGTCGGCACCCTCGGGCGGTTCGCCCGGCGTGCCGTGCAGCGTCGGGCCGGCTGGCAAGTCGCCCGCGAGCCCACCGGTGGCGGGTTCCGGGAACACCGGCTGCCGGCTCTGCCCAAACGTGGTGCGCACACGCGACACGAATTCGTAGTTCCAGGCCGCCGACTCGTTGCCAGGACTGGCGCGCACGACATCGGCGTAGCCCTTCACGATGTCGTCGATCCGCTTCACTGCCGCCGCCTGATCGGGAGAATGCTGCGCGGCGCGATAGGCCGCGTGCGCGCCCAGTTCGAGCACGACCGGATCCGATTCCGCGAGCGCCCCGGCGGCGTCGCGTTCCGGCGTGAGCCGTCCGTAGGCGCCCATCCAGTAGCGCGACGTCGACTGCTGCTCGCGCAGCGACGACACGAGCGCCTGCGACAGTCGCGGTACCACCGCGCCGCTCGACGCCTCGGCGCGCAGCGCCTCGTACGAACCCTCGAGATCGCCGTAGCGCAAGGTGAGCAGCATCTGTTGCGCGTCGGCGGTGCGCTCCTCGATCCGCGACGCCCCGAACAGCACGCGCCCGCCGATCACGAGTGCCGCGGCCACCACGAGATACCCAATCACCGATTTCATCGTGCCTTCTCCTGCAGACTCTTAGGGAAACGTCCGAAACTGCGGCGCCATCAGGCGCAGCGCCGCGGCCACCGTCCACAGCGCCACCGCCGCCAGCGCGTAGGGGGCAAAGCGCGGCAGCCGCGCGCTGTATTCCTTCACTTCGACCGTGCCGGCCGACAGCTTGTCGATGTCGCGAATTGCCCGCAGCACCGCGGCTTCGTCGGTGGCCGTGTAGAAACGGCCGCCGGTCTTGGTGATGGCGCGCTGCCACACGGCGTCGGGCAGCTTCGAGTTGCCCTTGCTGATGCGCACGAAATACACCGGCACCTTGGCCTTGACCGCGTCGGTGAGCACGTCGTCGATGTTGCGGCCCGACTCGGTGACCTCGGCGTCTTCGCCGTCGCTGAAGATCACCATCAGGTTGCCCGACGCATCGAGGAAGTCGAAGGCGCGGAAGAGCGCCACGGCCTGCTCCACGGCCTGGGCGATGACGGTACCGCGGTCGGGGAAGTTCTCCCACTCGCCCATGTTGCCGATGAGCGACAGGCTGAGCAGGATGTTGTCGTAGTCGGTCGTGAAGGGCGTGATGACGTAGGCCGTGTCGGCAAATTCGATGAGCGACACGAGGTCGCGGTACTGCCCTGCGATACGCAGCTGCACGAAGCGCTCGGCCGCCGCCACCGACGTGAAGAACGTCGCTTCCATCGGCGCGTCCTTGGTGGTGAGCGTGCGCGCGGCAAACGGCGCGAGCATGCTCGACGAGCCGTCGATCATCAGGCTGATGCGGCGGCCTGGCCGGGTGACCTCGCGGCGCGAAAGAGGCGTGGCCGGATCGGCCAGGGCAATCGCGAAGAGCGGCAGGCCCGTCAGCATCAGCACCAGCGGCAGGTGACGCAGGGCCGGCGTCCACGACCTGACCCAGTCGCCGAGCACGGCCGGCAGCACCACATGGCCGCGCCCGGGCGTGCGCGTGACGACCGATCGCACGACGAGCGCCACGAGGCCGACGCCGACCAGCGCCAGCACCACGAGCAGCGCCGTGTCCTTCTCGCCGAACACGAGCTCGCTCAGCCGCACGCCGTCCCTGTCAGCACGCGCGCGATCCACGATGCGCTAGACGGCCGCAAACAGTCTCACGCGCGGCCTCTCCACGCCGCGATGCCGGCCAGGAGCTTGCGCCACTGCTCGAAGGGCCACGCATGCCGCAGCGCCAGCGAACTGGCGAGCGGGCCAGCCGTGCTCACGGCGCTGTCGAGCGCGCCGTCGTCGAGCGTCGCGCGCCCGAACCGCGACGCCGTCAGCGCCACCAGTCCGTCGCGCAGGACTTGCAACGTGCCATCAGTGGCGGCGGCCTGGGCCAACTCATTGGGCGTGACCGAGGCCGACACCAGCGCGTGTCGCCGGCGCAGCAGGCCCTGGCTGAGCGCGATGTGCCCGCCGAGCGCGTTCTGCGCCAGGCCCGCCGACTGCGCGGCCGGCCGGCCGATGGCGTAGCTGGCGACGATGCGCAGCGCGGCTGACGCGCGTCCCACGAGCGCGTCGGTCCACCCGGCAGACCGGCGTTCGCGCGACACCGCAGCCAGCTCACGCTTCGCGGCCCGCAGCACGGTGCGTCCCGATATCGTGGTGACCCGTGCCACGGCAGGTACGCGCATGGCGGTATACATCCGCACCACGCCGAAGGCGGCCACGCCGGCCGCCAGCGCGTACAGCAACCACCCGGCCATGGTGAGCGCACGGGCACGGAAGCGCCGCGCTTCCAGATCGGCAAAGGTCATCGAGGTCGTGTCGCGGATGTCGCGCGCGTCGCCG
>JANNEJ010000729.1:0-2852 GCA_031378585.1 Acidobacteriota bacterium
ACCCGCTGTCAAACGGCGGCCGCATCATCGCAGGCCAGTTCGACGATCCCTACCAGCTCGACGAGAAAGGGATCTTCGACCTCGTGAACCTGGCGTCGAGTGACCTCGGCGGCATCCCTGGCGCGCGCCGTCCTCCGGCCACGGATGTCTTCACCGGCTTCAACCTGTTCTCGATCGCGCTCGAAATGCCCATTGCCGATGTCTTCCCCGACGGCATCCCGCACAACGGCGTGCTGCAGTCCACCTCGACCGACAGCCTGCTCCGCGTGTGGTCGCGGATCATGCGGCGCGAGCATCAGACCGTGGACGCCACCAACATCATCACCGGCCTCAGGGGCTCGGGCGACTGGGTGCAGGTGGGGCGCAATGCCCTGCCGCTCTTCAACGCGGGCCTGGTCGGCACGCAGCGTCAGACGAAGTATCTGCGCCAGAGCCCCATGCGCGACGTGAGCACGTTTGGCGCTGACATCCTGTTCCCGGTGCTCGTGCGCGATGCCGAAGCCCTCGGCATCTACGCCGCGCTCGGCGTGCCGCCGGCCAGCGTGGCGACGCTGAAGGGACCTCGCCTCGACATCATCAACGCGATCAACCTCGGCCGTCCGATTCCGATCGCCGACGGCTCCACCGGCGACGTGATCACGCTCGATGCCGCCATCGACTCGAGCTTCCCCAACGGCCGTCGGCTGGGCGGAGGCACGGCGCCGAACCGCAATCAGGTGAACGTGAACAGCGTGCTCATCAGCCTGATCGTGGCCGGCAATCCCGCCGCGGGCCTCGCCAAGGGCGTCGAGGTCAACGACAAGAACTACCTCGACCGCTTCCCGTTCCTCGCGCCTGCGCACCAGGGGCTGTTTGGAGGTCACGGCGGCATCAACGTGCCGACGGTGCCGAACATTCCCACCCCAGGCCAGTAGCCGTCATCACGCTCGCGAAGACAAAACGGCCCCCGCTGTCGGGGGCCGTTTCTCGTTCACCACGCCGGTTGGCGGAGGTTCTGCCCGTGCGGGCTCCGCGACTCGTCAGTAGCCGGGCAGGTAGTCTTCGATGGCGCCGACGATCAGCACTTCGGCGCCGGTCACGGTGGTGAGGTCCCCGTGGTCGGTATCGGCATCGGCGTGATGGAAATCGCCGGCATGCAGCTCGCGGCCATCGATGAAGAGCGAGCCACTGATCACGTAGCACTCTTCCGGTTTGTGGTGCGTGTGCGCCGGATACACCGAGCCAGGTTCAGCACGAATCAACAGGGTGGCTAACTCGTGCACCTTGTCGAGGGCCAGGATCTTGGCGCGAACGCCGGGTAGTCCCGTTTCGAACCAGTCGGAACGGCTGGCGTACAGCGTGTAGCGCCCCGGTGTGCGGGCGGCTGCCAGCACGCGTTCTCGCACATGCGCCGGCGGATCAACCAGGTCCACGCTGCCGGCGACGGCGGCCGTCGTGTCGTACAACCGGGCCACCTGGGCCTGCACCTCGGGCGTCAGCTCGGCCAGACGGGCGGCCAGTTCAGCCTGCTCGTTGGCGTCGAGCGCGCCGATTGAATCGGCAAGCGCCAGAGCTTCTACGTCTTCCGGAATCATACGACCTGCTCCAAGCGCTCTCGCATCGCCGTCAAGCCCGTGCGGATCCGCGTCTTCACCGTGCCCAACGGAACCTTGAACCTCGACGACAGCTCGCTGTGGGTATAGCCGTCGAAGAACGCCGCCTGAATCAGCTCGCGCTGGGCGTCGGGCAGATTGGCCATGGCTGTTTGCAGCGCGCGCGCCGTCGTGGCGTCCTGCAGCGCCAGCTCCGGCGTGCTGAGCGTGCGTGGTTCCGGCACCTGGCCGGTCTCGCCGTCGGCACCTGCCGCTGGCTCCACCGAGATGTCGCCGCGCACCCGCCTGGCGCGCAGCCGATCGATGGCCCGATTGCGGGCAATCCGCGCCAGCCACGCGGCCGGTGAGCCGAGCGCGGCATCGTAACTATCCGCCCGCTTCCACACGCGCACGAAGGTCTCCTGCAGCACGTCTTCGGCGTCGGAGGTGCTCCGCAGAATCCGCAGGATCACGCCGTAGGCCAGCCGGCTGTGCCGATCGTACAGACTCGCCAGCGCGGCGTCGTCGCGCGCGACAATGCGCTGCAGCAGGTCGAGATCGGTTGCCGGGGGAGTGGACGCCGCAGACACGCCCAGAATCGTGGCATAGCACGCGAGCCTGGCACAAGCACCGTGTGGGGCAGCGGCAAGCATCAACATGGCTGACGATCACTACGGCGCAAACCGCCCCGTGGATTGCGTTCAGTGAGGACATCGCAGAACCGCGTGGAATCGTGCAGCCGGACGCCGGCCGCTGCGCCCGGCGGCGGTGGTCATTGCATCCGTGCCGCCTCTGCGGCGGCGTCAGACCTCGGTCGCAGCCGGACAGCCGGCTGCGCGGCGCGCGGCCGGTGAGGAGGCGCAAGCGCCCGGCGCATCTTGTGAAGGCTGGTCCGCACGCGAGTCTTGACGGTCCGAGCGGCTTGCCCTGGAAACGATTGCGTCGCGCCGCTCGTCATATCCGGGTGACGCCGCTCGCCCTGCCGGACCGCCTGCCCCGCGTATGATCGATTCGAGATGCCCGTGATCGGCCAGACCCTTTCTCACTACCGAATTCTCGGGCCCTTGGGCAAAGGTGCGATGGGCGAGGTCCTGGCCGCCGAAGACGTGCGGCTCGGTCGTCGGGTTGCCGTCAAGCTGCTGCCGGCCGAGCTGTGTAGCGATCCGGCCGCGGTGGAGCGATTCGAGCGGGAAGCGCGGATTATCTCGGGCCTCAACCACCCCAACATCTGCACGTTGCACGACATCGGGGCTCACGACGGCACGCAGTTCATGGTGATGG
>JANNEJ010000783.1:0-4440 GCA_031378585.1 Acidobacteriota bacterium
CACGACGCCAATGGCCACGCCGGGAAGGTGCCGATCGAGCATCTGGCCATCCCTCCAGGCGGTGAAAAGGCGCATCGCTCCCTGCACCTCGCCATCGGCCGAGACGGCAGCGGCAGACTCCTGCTGGGCTGCCGGCCGTCCGGTGGCCCCGGCCACGCCGGCCAGGAACCACAGCAGCACCCACGGCAAACGACGGCGCGAGACGGGTCGGGTCATTGGGGCCTCCTCAGGAACTCGCGCGATTATGCCCTTCGCGACACGCCAGTCTGCTTGTTTATTCGATACACTCCCCCGCTAGACCCGTCGCACGCGAGGCACAAAGGCCAACACGGGCGACGGCCGTCAGGAGAACCTCATGGCAAGTAAGAAGAAGATCGCGGGTCTCGCTTTCACGGCAGTGCTGGTCATCGCCGCCACCACGTATGTCTTCGTGACCCCCTACAACCGCATCGCCGGCGTCAGAATTGGCGGGACGTTGACGCCGCCGCCTGCTGATTTCACGACGGCATTCAAGCGGACCGTCGGCACCATCAAGACCGGCGGCTTTCCGCCGTTTGTGGTGCACGTGTCGCTCGTGCCCTTCAAAGAGGGTTTTATTACCTCGACGCGACCTGATGCCGGTTATTGGTCACAACGGGCCCGTCTCGCGCCCAACGGCTATGCGCGCATTGGGGACTCCACCTTCGCCATGAAGGCTACCGAAGTGGTGGGAGAGGCAAAGAAACCCTATCTGGAGGCCATGTTCGGCCCCGATCTGAGTCGCCGGCTGTCGGGCGGCGTCATCATTGGCGTGTCCGAGCCCGTCGGAGAGTGGCAGCTCTTTCTGTGGACGCCGCGCTAACCCAAATCGCCGTGATTCGACACCACGGTCGGCCGGCAACGCCGGGGCACGGCATGCGGTCCATGAGCGCGTCGGTGCCCAGATGACACTCGCGCGTCGATCACAGTCGCAGTCGCGCTGCTACCCGCTCGTACGGGCCAGTGGCGGCACGGGCGTGTCGGGCGCGATGGGCGGGCGCTTCGTGTGCCACTCGGTAGCCTGCTCGAAGGCGCGCGCGAGCGCAAGCACGCGGCCCTCGGCAAAACGGGGACCGGCAATCATCAGACCCACGGGCAGCCCCGCGGCCGTCACACCGCACGGAACCGAGACCGCCGGCAGCCCGTAGATGTTGAACTGCCCGGTGTTCTCCAGTTCGGGATTGCGGGGCACGTCGGTTTCTTCGCGCTGCAGCGCGGCATCGACGGTGCGCGGGGTGTGCCGTCGCGTGGGCAGCACCACCACGTCGACATCCCTGAAGCTGTCGTCGATCGTGCGCCGCATCAGCTCGAGCGCCCAGCGGCCGCGCACGTACTCGGCGGCCTTGGCGTTCGCGCCGTTCTGCAGGTTCCGCCGGGTCGGGATCTGGTAGCGGCCCGACATCTTGGCGTAGAGCGCCTCGTGATACGCGTACATCTCGCCGTTGAGGTTGACGTCGCTCGTGGACGGCAGCATCACGTCGCGCATGCTGCCGGTGAGTGAGGCCACCGTCTTCAGGGCGGTGTCGGTCGCGGCGGCCACGTCGTCGTCGAGATGGTCGAAGAACGGCACGCGCGCGACCCCCACGCGCAGACCCTTCACAGGGGCGGCCAGCGCCGCGACGTAGTTCTCGGCGGGATGCTCCACGCTCGCGATGTCGAGCCGATCGTAGCCGGCCAGCACCTGCAGCATCAGCGCCGCATCGGCCACCGTGCGCGTGAGCGGGCCACAGTGATCGAGCGACACGACCAGGGGGATGATGCCGCGAATCGACACGAGACCGTAGGTGGGCTTGAGACCCACGACGCCGCAATACGACGCCGGCGTGCGAATCGAGCCCCCGGTGTCGGTACCCAGGGCCGCGTAACAAAGCGCCGCCGACACGGCGGCCGCCGAGCCTCCAGACGAGCCGCCGGGATTGCGGTCGAGCGCCCACGGGTTGCGCACGGGACCGTAGTAGCTGGTGGCCGACGTGCCGCCATTGGCGAACTCGTGCAGGTTGAGCTTGCCAAGCACGATGGCGCCGGCCGCCGTGAGCCGCCGCGTCACCTCGGCGTCGTCGACCGGGACACGGTCGTCGTACACGCTGCTGGCCGCCGTGGTGCGCACGCCCGCCGTGTCGATGTTGTCCTTGAGCGCCACCGGCACGCCGTGCAGTAGACCGCGACTGGCGCTGGCGGGGAGGGCATCGAGCGCCTTGGCGCGCGCCAGCGCAGCCTCACCCGTGATGGTAATGAAGGCGTTCAGCTTCGGGTTGTACGTGCTGATGCGATCGAGGCAGGCGGTCACGAGTTCGGTGGTCGACACCTTCTTCGCCCTCACGAGCTCGGCGGCGCCTGTGAGCGAGAGCCACGCCAGATCCGAGGGCGTGGCGGGCCGCTGGGCAGCCAGGCGGGTCGAGATGCGCGCGACGGCAGCACCGGTCACGAGCGAGGCGGCAAACGCCCGACGAGTCAACGTGGACATGGCTGGCACCTTTCAAGAGACGATGGCAAGTCAGAGTTCTCGATCGCGCGCCGCTCCCGGGGGCTGCGCCGCGGGTGCGCGACTGGTCAGCAGAGCCGTGGACGCAGCGAGCAGCACGCTGACCGCGACGCCTTCGGCGGCCGTAGCGACCGCGGTCAGATCGGGGAAGGTCGGTGCGATGCGAATCGTGCGGTCGTAGGGATCGACGCCGTGCGGGTGCGTGGCTCCCGCCGGCGTCAGCGCCAGGCCGCCGGCTTTCGCCAGCCGCACGACCTGTGCGGCACAACCCTCGACGACGTCGAGGGTGATGAAGTACCCACCTTTCGGCACGGTCCACGACGCCGCACCCGTGCCTGCCAGTTCGCGGTCGAACCTGTCGATGACGCTCGCGAACTTGGGCGCGACGATCGCGCGGTGGCGGTCCATGAGCGCGAGCAGCCCGGCCGTGTCGCGCAGGTGACGCACGTGACGCAACTGGTTGACCTTGTCGCCGCCGATCGTGCGCTTGCCCATGCGCCCGAGGTACCACGCCACATTCTCGGGCGAGGCGCCAAAGAGCGCAACGCCCGCGCCTCCGAGCGTGACCTTCGACGTGGAGCCAAAGACGAACGCGCGGTCGGGGTGCCCGTGCCGCACGCAGGCCTCGAGCAGATTCGGTGTCTCGATGCGTTCGGCCGTCAGGTGATGCACGGCGTACGCATCGTCCCACATCACGCGGAAGTCGGGCGCCGCCGTCGGCATCGCGGCCAGGCGCTCGGTGGTCGCCGCGCTATAGACCGCGCCGGTGGGGTTGCTGTACTTCGGCACGCACCACATGCCCTTCACCGCCGGGTCGGAGGCGACGAGCCGCTCGACCAAGTCCATGTCTGGACCGTCGCTGCCAAGCGGCACGGGGATCAGGTCGAAGCCGAAGTCCGCGGTGATCGCGAAGTGCCGGTCGTAACCGGGTACGGGGCAGAGGAATGCCCCCCTTGCTTCCTGCGCCCATGGCCGGGGGCTGCCCACGGTGCCCGTGAGCATCGCAAACGCAATCGCGTCGTGCATCAACGCGAGGCTCGAGTTGTCGCCGAGCACCATCTGGCGAGGCGCCACGCCGAAGAGCGGCGCCAGCAGCGCGCGCAGCTCGGCCAGGCCCTGCAGGCCGCCGTAGTTGCGCACGTCGGTGCCGTCGGCGGCGGTATGGTCGCGCTCCCCCGGCAGTGCGAGCAGCCCGTTCGACAGGTCGAGCTGGTCGCTCGAAGGTTTGCCGCGCGTGAGATCGAGCGCGAGGCCTCGCGTGGCGAAGGCATCGTGGCGGAGCTGGATCAGGTCGCGGTAGGCCGAGAGGTCGGCAGTGGACAGCGCAGAGAGCATCGGCACAGCGTGGCATCGTAGCGCGAGCCGCGGCCGCGCGACACATGAATCCATCCGTTCCATGTGTTGCACACTAAGTGTTCATTACTCCGTGAGATGTGTCGCCGGATTGCGGTCTGAGATCGTGTGACTCGAGCGCTCCTTTAGCAGACGCCGAACCGGGAACCCGCGCGCGCCGCTGGCAAAACCGTCAACGGCCGTCACGCGGCAATGCGACACTGAAGGCATGGCACTGCGCGCGTCACACCTCGGCCGCATCCGCGACGGCGCGTTCGACGTGCTCGTCGTGGGTGGCGGCATCAACGGCGCGGTCGCGTCAGCCGCGCTCGCCGGGCGCGGCGCCACGGTGGCGCTCATCGACCGCGGCGATTTTGGCGGCGTCACCAGCCAGCAGTCGTCCAATCTTGTCTGGGGCGGGTTCAAGTACCTCGAGCACTACGAACTGCCGCTCGTGTACACGTTGTGCCGGTCACGTAACCGGCTCATGAAGAGCTACCCCGATAACATCAAGGAGATCGGCTTTCTCGCCAGCCTCGATCGAAGCTCGCCCTACCCGCCCTGGTTTGCGGCGCTCGGCGCCGTGGCGTACTGGGGCATCGGGCAGT
>JANNEJ010000817.1:0-2207 GCA_031378585.1 Acidobacteriota bacterium
GGCGCCATCGGCGACGGCGTGCCCTACGTGGTCATGGAGTATGTGGACGGCGTGCGGATCGACGAGTACTGCGACGCGCACGCGACCAGCCTGTCCGAGCGCCTTGCGCTCGTGCGCACGGTGTGCGGCGCCGTGCAGCACGCGCACCGCAATCTCGTGGTGCACCGCGACATCAAGCCGACCAACATCCTGGTCACCACCGACGGCACGCCGAAACTGCTCGACTTCGGCATCGCCAAGGTGCTCGACGGCCACACCGCCTCGGCGCTGACCGCCTTTGGCCCGATGACGCCCGACAGCGCCAGTCCCGAGCAGGTCAACGGCGAGGCCATCACGGTGGCCACCGACGTGTACGCCCTGGGCGTTCTGTTGTACCGTCTGCTCACGGGCGAGGGCCCGTTTGCCGCCGCCACAAGCGCGGCCGTGCTCTTGCGCGCCGTGTGCGAGACCGACCCCGAGCCGCCGAGCGTCGTGGCGCGGCGCCTTCGCGTTCCGCGCGATCTGGACCTGATCGTGCTCAAGGCCCTCAAGAAGCGTCCAGAAGACCGCTACGACAGCGTGTCGGCCCTCTCGAGCGATCTGGAGCGCTTCCTCGATGGACGGCCGGTCGTTGCGGCACCAGACTCCACGGCCTACCGCCTGCGGCGGTTCGTGGCCCGCCATCAACTCGGCACCGCGGCCGCCCTCGCGGTCGCCGTGGCGCTGTCGCTGGGTGTGGCCACGACCGTGTGGCAGGCGCGGATTGCCGACCAGCAGCGGCAACGCGCCGAGCGGCGTTTCGAGGACGTGCGCCGCCTGGCCAACACGATCATCTTCGACCTTCACGATGCCGTCGCGCCCCTGCCGGGCTCGACGCCCGTGCGACGCACGCTGGTGGCAAGCGCGCTTACCTACCTGGACGGGCTGGCGGAGGAAGCTGGCGGCGACCAGCGACTGACACGGGAACTCGCCGCTGGGTACGAGCGGCTGGCATCCGTGCAGGGACGCTCGGGCGAGGCCAACCTGGGCGACATCGCCGGCGCCCGCGCCAGTTTTGGAAAGGCGTTGCTGCTGCGGCGGGCCCTGGTTGCGCTACCCGGCGCGAACCCGGCCGATGTCGTGGCGCTGGCGATTGCCGTGGGCAGGAGCGGCCAGTTCGAGCCACCCGAGGCGCACGCCGCCGCGGCCCTCGAAGGGTTGCGACTGCTCGACACGCTGCCGCCCGAGGCGGCCACAAAGGCCGATGCGCGCACGTCGCGCGCCACGCTGCTGTGGACCATCGGGGTAAGCCTGGCCGACCGTAAGAACTACCCGGCCGCCGCCGAGCGCTACCAGCAGGCCACCGTGCTCTATGAGCAGTTGCTGCAGGGCGCCCCCGCTGAGCGCCAGGCAGATGCCAGCCGCAATCTGTCGATTTCCTACAAGACGCTTGGCGGCGTGCGCTGGCTTATCGGCGATCGCACAGCAGCCATGGCCGCCTACCACAAGGCGCTCGCGCTAGACGAGTCGCGGCTGGCCACGCAGCCCGACAACACGACCTGGCTGCTCGACCTGTCGTACAGCGTCGCCTCGCTGGCGCACGCCGAGCTCGAGACCGATGACTCGGCGTCGTCGCTGACGCACTACCAGCAGTCGCTCGACCTGCGCGAGCGCGCCCTTGCGAGTGATCCGCAAAACGATCAGGCGATAGACGCCGTCGTGCGCGCGTACGGCACCTTGGCCCGCGTGCTCCAGAAGCGTGGCGAGTGGGCCAAGGCGCTCGCCGCCTCGGCGCAATCGGTGTCGATGGCCGCCAAGCGCCATGAGAGCCGCGCTGACGGCAGCCGTGTGGCGCCGTACGCCGACGCGCTGGTAGCCGACGTGCTGCTGCGGCGTGTGGTTGCCACCCGCGTGCCTGACCAGACAGTCCAGCACCTTGCCGAGGCGTGCCGGGCGCTCGACACGATCGCGCGGCTACAGCGCGAGGCCGCGGCCCGCGGCACGGTGCCCATGCCCGGGCCCGATGCGGCCACGATGACCAGCGAACTACGCGCCTGCGGGGCGCGCCGAACCGCGCCCTGATCTGGCGCAGGTTGGCGATCGCCCGTCGCCTTTTGCGCGGGAGTGAAGCAGAATTCCCACACACGCATGATTTCAGGACCCATCAAGACCCAGATCGACTCGGTGTGGAACGCCTTCTGGTCGGGCGGCATCTCGAACCCGCTGGAAGTGATCGAGCAGATCACCTA
>JANNEJ010000882.1:0-2239 GCA_031378585.1 Acidobacteriota bacterium
AGCGCCAGGTTGATGCGCGGCTGGTTCTCGAAGCGGATGAGCGGGCAGTACTTGTAGAAGACGTCAGTGGCGCCGTCGATGTCGCCGGTGGAGTACGCGCGGTAGATCTGCACGAGGATCTCGGGGAACGCGAACCCCGTCATCGTGCCAATCGCGCCATGGCGCAGTTCCTCGAGGAACATCATGCCGCCGAGTCCACCGAAGATCTTCACGGCTGGATTCAGCGCCAGCACCTGACTGACCTTCATGGGCGAGGGCTCGTCTTCGAGCTTGAGGTGCTGCAAGCGTGGCGAGGCCGCGGCGAGGCCGGCGATGAGCTCGGGCGTCATCGTGATGCCGCCCACGGCGGGCGGAAAGTCCTGCACCACAACCGGAATGTCGAGCGCGTCGGCGACGGCCACATAGTGACGGTGCAACGCGGCGTCGCTCGTGCGCGCCAGCTTCGGCGGCGCGACCATCACGGCCTTGGCGCCGAGCATCTGCGCGCGCTTGCCGTAACTGATGCACCCGTCGGTGCCCGCGTGCGTCGTGCCCACGCAGATTGGAAAGGCGTCGCCGGCGGCCGCCATCGTGGCTTCGATGACCTGGTCGCGTTCCAACTCGGTGAGCTTGTCGGCCTCGCCGAGCACGCCCAGGATGGTCATGCCGTTCACGCCGGCATCGCGCGTGAAGTGCGTGAGCCGCGTGAGGCTGGGAAGATCGAGCGCGCCGTCAGGATGGAACGGCGTCGGCGTGATGTTGTAGACCCCGGTCAAGTAGTCGGACATGCGCTCTTACCCTACACCATCGCCGCAGCCAGGTGGGCCACGAGGCCCTGCACGGCCACGACCGGGCGTCCGCTGAGCCGCGCAAACGCATCGCGATACGCGTCGTCGTGACCCATGCAGTCGAGCACGACGAGCGCCACGCCCGCCTCGCGCATCACGCGCGCCGCCCGGGCGAGGTCGTCGTGATCGACGGGCGAGGCATGCGTGACGACCGCGTCGAAACCGTCGTCGTGCCATTTGCGCGCCGCAAACGGCGCCTGGGCGGCATTGGGCGTCACGACGCCGATGCGTGCGCCAGGGGCGAAGGCGCGCACCGCGGCGGGCACCACACGGCCTGGCACGAGCACCGGCACGGGGCACGGCACCGCGGGGAATTCGCCCGCGCACGCCACGACCACGAGCGAGGCCCCCGCCGCCGCCAGCTCACTGGCCACGCGCACCACGTGCGGCGCCAGCCGGTCCCGCGGGATTTCGGCAACGCCGCCGCCTGCGAGCCGCACCAGGAGCGGATAGGGTCCAGGGGCCGCCAGGTCCATCAGCGCCGCGGGCGACACGCCGTCGAGCGCGCCGGCCACACGCACGTCGGCGTGAGGAGCCGCAACGGCAAAGGTGGCCGCCAAGTCCGGTCTCGGCGTCTGGCCGATCGTGACGACGCCAATCACAGGCCGCGTGGAGGGCGCGCTCATGCCTGGCGGGCCGGACGTAGGAACTGCCCGTGTCCGGGCCGGCCCACGACCACACCGTCGCGGCACACGGGCACACCGCGCACGATCGTGTGCAGCACACGGCCGTGCATCTCGACGCCGTCGTAGATTTGCATGTTGGCGCGCGACTTGGTGATCGCGGCGGCCGAGTCGTAGGTCCATGCGGCATTCACGTCTACGATCGTGAGGTCCGCGTCTGCGCCGACGGTGAGTCGCCCCTTCTGCGGCAGGCGAAACAACCGCGCGGCGTTCTCCGACAGCAGGCCCGCCAGATCTTCGAGCGTGATCCACCCGCGATGCACGGCCGTGAGCATGAGCGGCACGAGCACCTCCAGCCCGGCCAGACCGGGCGGCGCCAGGAAGATGTTGTCGGCGCCCCGCGCCTTGTCTTCGGCCAGGAATGGCGAGTGGTCGGTGCCCACCACCTCGATCAGCCCATCGCGCAGGCACTGGCGCAGACCACGCACTTCCTTGTCGCTCCGCAGCGGCGGGTTGCACTTGGCAAACGGACCCAGCCGGTCGAGCGCCTCGTCGGTGAAGAACAGATAGGGCGGACAGGTCTCGACCGTGGCGTCCACGCCCCGCCAGCGGGCATCGCGCGCCATGCGAGCCGCGCGCGGGCTCGAGCAGTGCACGACCTGCACCCGGGCACCGAGGTCTTCGGCCAGCGCCAGCACAATGGCCACCGACAGATCCTCGACAATCGGCGGGCGACTCTCGGCGTGCGCCACGCCCGTCCTCCGTCCAGCGGCTTCGAGCCGATCCTGC
>JANNEJ010000891.1:0-1537 GCA_031378585.1 Acidobacteriota bacterium
CGCGCCAGGGCCTGCTAGAATTGCGCGCGATGTGGATGCTCGAATCGACGCCTGAATCCCCGAAAGAGCTGCTGTTCCGGGTGATGCCGGGTTCCATCAAGACCGTGGGACGGGCGCCCAGGGCCGACTTCGTGGTGGATGCCCCGCTCGTCTCACGCCTGCACTGCCGCCTGACCCTGGGTGCCGACGGACTGCTCGTAGAGGACCTGGGCAGCACCAACGGCACGTTCGTGAACGGCGAGCGGGTGACGACGCTCGTGATGCGGAGCGGGGACGCGCTGCGGGTGGGACGAGTGGAGTTCGCGGTGCGCCAAGCGTAGCAGCCCGTGGTGAAAGCCCGACGGCATTCGACAAGCGATGCATCCTCGCGGGCTGCTAGCGCGCTCGTCACCCCGCCTGCAACGGCTCGCCGGAAAGCGGCTGGGACGCATCGACTTTCGTCCAGAGCAGGGCGCCGATGAGCAGCAGCACCGCCATCGGGATGAAGGGAGCGTCGTAGCTGCCCGCACGGTCCACGATGTAGCCGTACAGGACGGAGCCCACGAGCCCGCCGGCCTGCGCCACCGTGTTCATCAGCCCAACCATGGCGCCGGCGCGCGGTCCGCCGATGTCCAGGCAGACCCCGAACACGCCGGACTGCTGAAAGGTGATCGCGCCGTAGGTCAGGGCGAGGAAGACCACGGTGAGTACCTGGTGCTGCGTGAGCATGGCGGCCAGCGTGAACGCCGCGGCCGCCGCGAGCGAACCCGCCCCGATGAGGCGTCGTCCGGCCTTCGGGCCATGTCGCCGCGTCAGCGCATCACTGGTCGCGCCGCCCGCGAGATTCGCGCCAACGGCGACCACAAACGGCAGTGCGGAAAGCAGCAGGCTGGCCTCGCTGAACCCGCGGCCCTTGACCAGGAACGTGTGGAACCACGTCTGGAAGAAGTTGTAGACGTAGATGTAGCAGAACGCCACGCCCAGCAGCGCCCACACCGTTTGCGAGCTGGATGCGGCGCGCCACGAGAACACGTGGCTCGCGGCAACCGTGGTCTCGAACGTCTTCGGTGGCGATGCCGGCGCCTGCCCCCGCATCTCTTCCGGCGAGTCGCGGAACCACCCATACCACACGGCCGCCCACACGAGACCGGCCAGCCCGAACACGTAGAACGACATGCGCCAGCCGTAGCGCATCTGGATCGGCACCACGAGCAGCGGCGCGATGGCGCCGCCCACCTGACTGGCCGCCAGCACAACGCCCGACATGGTGGCGCGTTGCCGCGGCGGGAACCAGCGCGCCACCACGACCGAGGCATTCGGGAACGCCCCGGCTTCTCCTGCGCCGAACAAAAACCGGGTCAGCAGCAGCGGGTAGAAGCTGGTCATCGCGCCCGTGAGCGCCGTGAATGCCGACCACCACACCACGATGCGCGTGAGCACGCGGCGGGGACCGAGTCGATCGCCCATCGTACCCGTCGGAATCTCGAAGATGCAGTAGGCGAAGGTGAAGATGCCGGTCACCCAGCCCCATTCGATGGGACCGATGCCCAGGTCTTCC
>JANNEJ010000906.1:0-3413 GCA_031378585.1 Acidobacteriota bacterium
GCCATCGTGGCCGCCTTGTCCGCGAGTTTGCCGGCAAACATGACGTTGCGGCCCTTGAGCGCCTCATCGGCCTGCTGCATGAAGCGGCGGGCGGTGTCGTACTGGGCGCGCCCGTCGGCGTCGAGCGCCTGGTAGTTTACGCGCCCCAGGTCACGGGCGGCCTGGACCAGCATCGTGCGCACCGACTCGTCCGCACGCCCGCCGGCCCCCGTGCTCTGGAGCGCCAGGGACGGCTGCGGCGCAGGCGCGAGCGGTGGCACCGGTGGCCCCTGCGGTTCGTCGGGCGGCGCATCGGCGCGCACGACGTCCCGCCGGGGTGCGCGAGCGGGACTGGGAGCCGGAAGGACGGCCTCGGCCGACACCGGCTCGGACGGCAGGGGCGGATCGGGCAGATACTCCGCAATCACCCGCGGGGGCACATCGGGCGGCGCCAGGGTGGGCAGCGGCGAGGGCGACGACGCCTTCGCAGCGGCGCAGCCAGACACGAGTCCGGCCGCAGCCAGGCCGCACACGACCGCGACCACGCGAGAGAGCATGCGCCTAGTGTAGCGGGTCGGACCAACTGGCAGGGTGCCCCTCAGGCTGCCCGCGGCAGCGAGATCGTGCAGGTCGTGCCGGCGCCGGTGGACTCGACGTCGATGTCGCCGTTGTGCAGTTGCACCGTGCGAAAGACCATCGAGAGCCCGATGCCGCTGCCCCCCGTCTTGGTGGTGAAGTACAAGTCGAACACCCGCGCCAGGTGATCGGCCGGAATGCCCGTGCCCGTGTCGCGGACGCGGATGAGCGCCCGCCCGTCGCGTCCCGCCTCGCTCGAGAACCGCAGCGTGCCACCGTGCGGCATCGCCTGCACCGCGTTGACCGCCAGGTTGAGCAGCGCCTGCCGCAGCATCGACGGGTCGGCGTCGACGACCAGAGCCTGGTCTGGGGCCGCAATCTCGACGGCCACGCGAGCTGCCTCGGCTTCGGGACCAATCGAGTGCGCCACGTCGGCCGCAAGGGCCGCCAGCGCCACGCGTTCGATCCGCATGTCTTCGGGACGCGCGAACTTCAAGCACCCCTGCACGTCGGCGTCAATGCGCTTGTTTTCGTGGCCGATGATGTTGGCGTGCGTGCGCACGTCGGCGGCCGGTGCGCCGCTGTCGAGCTTGGCGCGCAGCAGTTCGAGGTGAATCGTCATCGCATTGAGCGGGTTCTTCACCTCGTGGGCCACGCCCGCGGTGAGCCGGCCCAACGCCAGCACGCGCTTCGAGAGCTGGGCGATCTCGCGTCCGGCCGCGCCGTCGGCGGGCAGCCGCCGCAGCTGCGCGCTGACGGCGTCGAAGACCCCCCGCAGGTCCTGCACCTCGGCTTCCTGCAGGTCCAGCGTCACGCCCAGTTCGCCCCGTCCCAAGCGCGTCAGGCTGCTCTGGATCACATGAATCGGACGCAGCACGGCCTGCGCCAGGAAGATCGCCACGAGCACCGACACGAGCAGCGCGCCGGTGGCCGTGGCCAGAGCCGGCGTCACGGCGTCGGCCACCGACCGGCGCACGAGCAGGGTGGAGATGCCGATGCGGATGTCGCCAAACCCCTGCTCTTCGAGCAGTAACGGGGCGCGCCATTCGAGCGTCCGACCGCGGGTGGACCAGATCTCTCCCAGCTGCAGGAACGCATTGCGCGCCAGGAGCTCGTCGAGGCTGCCGGCCGCCGCCAGCGCGCGCCCCACCTGCGCGGGGTCACTGTGCGCGATGGCGATGTGATTGGCATCGACGATGGCCGCGTGGGTCACGTCTTCGGAGTAGATGGCCGCCTCGAGAATCGACCGCACGCCGGCATCGGCGGCCAGTTCGGCCGAGGCGGTCTCGCGGCTGGTGATGACCTCGCGCGCCCGGTGGAACACCGCGTTGGTCAGCAGCTCGCCGCGGGCGCGGCTCTCCTCGAGCGAGAGACGGGCGATCCGCGCCAGGTGCACGACGCTCAGCGCCACGACGACCGCCCCGACGAGCGCGGTCACGCCAAAAATCTGCTTGAACCGGATCGACATGCGGATCATGGGCGGGCCACGGCGCACGGCGGCCGCGTTGCCACCAGGGTCACGCGCCCTGCTTCATCCGGTTGAGCTTGTTGTGCAGCGTCTTCAGGCTGATGCCGAGCATCTCGGCCGCGCGCGTCTTGTTGCCACCGGCGGCGTCGAGCGTGGCGACGATGAGCTTCTGCTCGGCCTCATCCACCGTCATGCCCGGCGTCAGCACGACATCGCCCGAGGTGCCCGACGAGGTGGTCGCGCGGCGGTCGGCCGCCAGCGGTGGCAAGTGCTTGACCTCGAGGAAGTCGCCCTTGGCCAGAATCACCGCGCGCTCGATCACGTTCCGCAGCTCGCGCACGTTGCCCGGCCAGTGATAGGCCTCGAGCCGACGCATGGCCTCGGGATCGATGGCTTTCACCGCCTTGTGATCGCGCTGGTTGAACTCGTCGATGAAGGTCTGCACGAGCAGTGGCAGGTCTTCCTTCCGATCGCGCAACGGCGGCAGGGCGATGGTGAACACATTGAGACGGTAGTAGAGGTCGTCGCGCAGCTTGCCGCTGCGCACCGCGCTCAGCGGGTCCACGTTGGTGGCCGCCATCACGCGGACGTCCACGTCTTGCTCGGCGCGCCCACCAAGGCGCCGGAAGCGCCGTTCCTGCAGCACGCGCAGCAGCTTCACTTGCGTGGCCGGCATCATCTCGGCGATCTCGTCGAGGAACAGGGTGCCCCGGTCGGCCAGCTCGAAGCAACCGGCGCGCCGCTCGTAGGCGCCAGTGAATGCCCCCTTCTCGTGACCGAAGATCTCACTCTCGAGCAGGGTCTCGGGTATGGCCGCGCAGTTGATGGCCACGTAGGGCCCCTGGTTGCGCGGGCTGAGCTGATGCAGCGTCTGCGCGACCAGTTCCTTGCCAGTGCCAGACTCGCCGACAATGAGCACCGAGGCCGTCGTGGGCGCGGCTTGCTCGACGACGTTGTAGACTTTGCGCATCTCGCGGCTGGCGCCCACCATGCGGCCAAAGCGGCCCTCTTCGCGCAGACGGCGCCGCAGGTCGGTGTTCTCGCGCCGCGCCGCGCTCAGCTCCGACAGGCGCTCGAGCAGATGCCGCAGCCGCTGTGGGTCCACCGGCTTGGTGAGGTAGTCTTCGGCGCCGCGTTTCAGCGCGTCCACCGCCGTCTCGACCGTGCCCTGCGCCGTGAGTAGCACGAAGTAGAGCTGCGAGAGGTCGTCGCCGAGCGCCTCGAGAAGCTGCAGGCCATCCAGGCGCGGCATGACGAGATCGCTCACGATGATCGTGGGCCTGAACTCGGTCACCTTGGCCAGCGCCGCTTCACCATCAGCGGCCGCGTCCACCGTGAAGCCCCAAGTACGGGCGAGCTCGGTCAAACCCACGCGCGCGGATTCGTCGTC